>NZ_JAAKNE010000010.1:0-56969 GCF_049170755.1 Aeromonas sp. 604176 | reverse complement strand
GGCGATGAGGGAGATGATGAGATTGAGCAGCGCATGCATGGGATTGCTGGTGCTGATCACCCGCAGCGTGCTGTAAATGGCCACCAGGGCCGAGGCATAAAATGCCAGTTCCATGATTGACTCCTCAGGGCAGCAGGCTCTTGACATCGATGGGCTTGGCTTCGTTTTCGGCATCCCCTTTCGGCTTGCCGTCGATGGCCATCCCGCTCATGCGATAGAAGTTGTAGTCCGGGTATTTGCCGGGCCCGCTGATCAGCAGATCCTCCTTCTCGTACACCAGATCTTGGCGGCGATACTCACCCATCTCGAAATCCGGTGTCAGCTGGATGGCGGTGGTGGGGCAAGCCTCTTCACACAGGCCGCAGAAGATGCAGCGAGAGAAGTTGATGCGAAAGAACTCCGGATACCAGCGACCATCTTCCCGCTCGGATTTTTGCAGCGAGATGCAGCCGACCGGGCAGGCAACTGCGCAGAGGTTGCAGGCCACGCAGCGCTCGTCCCCGTCGGGGTCACGGGTCAGCACGATGCGACCGCGGTAGCGGGGGGCCGCATAGACTGCCTGCTCCGGATAGTTGAGGGTTTCACGGGGCCGCCAGGCATGGGAGAAGACCATGGCCAGACTGCGTAACTGGGTGCCGACACCCTGAATAATGCTAACAATTTTCATATTGAGTGCCTCACTGCGTACTTATCAGTACAACTGCCGCGGTGACCAGCATATTGATCAGGGTCAGCGGCAAGCAGACTTTCCAGCCAAACGACATCACCTGGTCAAAGCGCGGGCGAGGCAGGGAGGCCCGCAGCAGGATGAAGAACACCATGAAACAGGCGGTCTTCAGGGCAAACCAGATGAAGGGGGGCAGCCAGGGGCCGTGCCAGCCACCGAAGAAGAGGGTCACGATGAGCGAGGAGATCAGCACGAT
The DNA here is from genome assembly GCF_049170755.1 of Aeromonas sp. 604176. NCBI lineage: Bacteria > Pseudomonadati > Pseudomonadota > Gammaproteobacteria > Aeromonadales > Aeromonadaceae > Aeromonas > Aeromonas sp. 604176. The sequence continues at coordinate 56,046 of NZ_JAAKNE010000010.1, read as the reverse complement.
GCCGATATATTCTCCCACGAAGAAGAGACCCCACTTCATCCCCGCATACTCGATGTGATAGCCGTCGGCGAGCTCCTGCTCGGCTTCTGGCTGATCGAACGGGTGACGGTGGGTGACGGCGACACCGGCAAACAGGAAGGTGACAAAGCCCAGGATCTGGGGCACCACGTTCCACAAGTCTGCCTGTGCCTCGACGATATCCCGCAGGTTGAAACTGCCGGTCTGGATCACAATCCCCATCAGGGATAGCCCGAGAAACACCTCGTAGGAGAGGGTCTGAGCCGAGGCGCGCAAGCTGCCGAGCAATGAGTATTTGTTGTTGCTCGACCAGCCGGCGAACAGTACCGCATAGACCGCCAGCCCCGCGATGGCCAGGATGTAGAGCAGCCCCACATTGAGATCAGCCACGCCCCAGGTGGGGGTAATGGGCACCACCGCAAACGCCAGAATAAAGGCAGTGAAGGCGATGATGGGGGCCAGGATAAAGATCCGCCGATCAGCGAACGGCGGGATCCAGTCCTCCTTGAAGAACATCTTGATCATGTCGGCGGCCAGCTGGAGCAGACCAAACGGCCCCACCCGGTTGGGGCCGTAGCGATCCTGCCACAGGGCCAGCAGACGGCGCTCGATGAAGCTCATGAAGGCGCCAGCCCCCACGATCCCCACCAGCACGATCAGTGCCTTGCCCACCTCCAGCAACAGATCGATCAGCGACTCGCTCATGCGATCACCTCCTGCAGGTTAGTGATTGAGGCTTGTTGCAGGGCAGTCGGCAGGCCGTTCACCCCAAGGGGGAGTCCCACCAGACCGGCGCTCAGCTGATCGCTAAGCCGCAGACGCAGTTGCCAGTGGCTACCGCCCCAGGAGAAGGAGACCTGACTGCCCCCGTGGAGGGCCAGACGCTGCGCATCAAGGGGATTGAGCACCAGCTCGGGTTCGTTCATCCGGGCCTGAATGACCGGGCTGCGGGCCGACAGCTCCTCACCACCAAACAGCTGGGCATAATTGACCACTTGCAGCGCATCCTCTGCCTTGAAGGGGGAGGGGATGGTAGTAAACCAGCCAAGGGTATCTTCGCTTGCTTCCAGCAGACGGCGACCCGGATCGCCAGCACGCAGTTTGCCACCCACTTCATCCTGGAACTTGTTCCAGGCGGAGGGAGAGTTCCAGCCCGGCGCCCAGGCGAACGGTACTTGCGGCAGCGGCTGACGGGCTCCTGCATACCCTTCCATGGAGAAGTTGAAGGGGGAGTCGGGATCTTGCGCTACCCGCGGCTCGCTGACGTTCTGATCCGCCAGCATGGAGGTGCGACCGCTGTAACGATGCGGCTCACGGGCCAGTCGCATGCCACGGATCCGCAAGCCTGCGTTGGGCGCCGCTTCCAGCATGGTAGCCAGCAGCGGATTGCTGGTGGCACAGTCATGGTTGACCTGGTCGAAGTTCTGCCAGCGCAGCGGCTTGCGTTCGATCGCCCCTTGCAGCGCCGCCAGCCAGCGCCACCCTTCACGCACCTGAATATCGGCGTTGTAAAAGGCGGGTGCATAGACCTGGAAGAAGCGCTGGGCGCGCCCTTCCATGTTCACCAGCGTGCCATCGGCTTCGGCAAAACTGGCCGCTGGCAGCACCAGATCAGCCTTGTTGGCGGTCGGGGTCGCCTGATGGTCGATGACCAGCAGGTGCTGCAGCCGTGCCAGCGCAGCATCCACCCGGTTGCGCGGCGCGCGGCGGTAGAGATCGTTCTCCAGGGTGACCAGCGCCAACCCCTCTTCGGCCTCGATACGCGCAAGGGCGGCTTCGAGCGGCTTGTCTGACAAGGTTTGAGCGCCCAGCATGGCCAGCCCCAGCGAGTTGGCCTCCTGGCCAACCAGCGCGATGTTGGCTTCCAGTCCTCGGCCTTTCAGGACGCGGGCAATGTTGCTGGCCGCCTCAAGCAGCGCCACATCGCGGGCACTGGAGCCTGCAATGATGAGCGGCTTCCTGGCGTTGCCGAGCAGCTCGGCCCAGCGAGTCGCTTGTGCCTGCAGCTCGGGGCAGAGGTCGGCCACGGCCGGTGCACTCGGGTCGAGCAGGTTGGCGATGGCAAAGCCAATGCGCGCCTGATCGGCATAGGGGGCGTGCAGCTTGTCGGCCGCCACATCGTCCAGACGGGTGGTGTCGAGGCTGGTGATGAGCAGCGGGTAGCGCTCGTTCTGACCCAGGGTCTGAACGGCGGCGACTTGCCACAGATCCACCTTCATCTTGCGGGCCAGCTCGCGAGCCTTGCCCTTGACGGCTTGGCGCAGCGCCAACGCGATACGGGCGGCGCTCATGGTGACATCTTCGCCGAGCAGCAGAATGGCGTCAGCCTCTTCCATGTCTCGCAGGCTTGGAGTCGGCACGCCGCCCTGTTGCAGGATCTGCAGCATCTTCAGCTGACAGGCCCACTCGGCCTGCTCGACGCCAGCGTAGAAGTTGTCTGCACCCACCAGCTCGCGCAGGGCAAAGTTGCTCTCCAGCGAGGCGCGCGGCGAGCCGATGCCGATGAGGCTGCTAGCGCTGCGTAGGGCATCGGCGGCTCGGTTGAGGGCGCCATCGACCGTGATGGTCAGCTGGTCGTTGCCATCTTTGAGCAGCGGTTGGCGCGGGCGGTCGGCCAGATTGACGTAGCCATAGCCAAAGCGGCCACGGTCACAAAGGAAGTAGTGGTTGACGCTGCCGTGGAAGCGGTTTTCGATGCGGCGCAGCTCGCCATAACGCTCACCCGGGCTGATGTTGCAACCCACGGAGCATTGCTGGCAGATGCTGGGGGCAAATTGCATGTCCCACTTGCGGTTGTAGCGCTCGGAGTGGGTCTTGTCGGTGAAGACGCCGGTGGGGCAGACCTCCACCAGGTTGCCGGAAAATTCGCTCTCCAGAGTGCCATCCTCGACCCGTCCGAAATAGACGTTGTCGTGTGCACCGTAGACGCCAAGATCCTCGCCACCGGCATAATCCTTGTAGTAGCGGACGCAGCGGTAGCAGGCGATGCAGCGGTTCATCTCGTGACCGATGAAGGGGCCCAGCTCCTGATTCTGGTGGGTGCGCTTGGTAAAGCGGTAGCGACGGCTGTTGTGGCCGGTCATTACCGTCATGTCCTGCAGGTGGCAGGCGCCGCCCTCTTCACACACCGGGCAGTCGTGAGGGTGGTTGGTCATCAACCACTCCACCACGCTCTTGCGAAATTCTTTAGCCTCTTCATCCTCGATGGCGATGTAGCTGCCATCGGTGGCCGGGGTCATGCAGGACATGACCAGACGGCCGCGTTTGTCATCGGCATTCTGATACTGTTTGACCGCACACTGGCGGCAGGCGCCAACGCTACCCAGCGCCGGATGCCAGCAGAAATAGGGGACGTCCAGACCCAGCGACAGACAGGCTTGCAGCAGGTTATCTGCTCCGTCTACCTCGTACTCTTTGCCGTCTACATAAATGGTTGCCATACAACTTCCCTGAAACCTGTTTTGTGAAATCTGTGGTGTCGTTACCAGCGCTCGCCCAGCAGATTGGGCTGGATCCCTTTGACCGGCTTGCGGTTATCACCGCTGCCTTTGATCCCGGCCTCGAATTCGGAGCGGAAATATTTGATGGCGCTGGCCAGCGGCTCGACGGCGCCCGGTGCGTGGGCGCAGAAGGTCTTGCCCGGGCCAAGGAAACCGCAGAGTTGTTCCAGAGTCGCCAGATCGCCGGATTGCCCTTCGCCACGTTCCAGTGCCCGCAGCAGCTTGACGCTCCAGGGCAGGCCATCGCGACAGGGCGTGCACCAGCCACACGACTCGCGGGCGAAGAACTCCTCCATGTTGCGCAGCAGACTCACCATGCTGATGGAGTCATCCACCGCCATGGCGAGGCCAGTCCCCATCCGGGTGCCGACCTTGCCGATACCGGCGGTATACATCTGGGCATCGAGGTGCTCCGGCAGCAGGAAGCCGGTTCCCGCGCCGCCCGGTTGCCACGCTTTCAGGCGATAGCCGCTCTTCATCCCGCCGGCGTAATTTTCAAACAGCTCGCGGGCGGTGATGCCAAAGGGCAGCTCCCAGACCCCGGGGGTGTTCACCTTGCCGGAGAAGCCCATCAGCTTGGTGCCGTGATCTTCCGAGCCCGGCAGCGCCAGCCCGTGATACCAGGCGACTCCGTTGCCGATAATGGCGGGGACGTTGCAGAGGGTTTCGACGTTGTTGACGCAGGTGGGTTTGCCCCAGGCGCCGGAGACGGCGGGGAAGGGGGGTTTGGCACGCGGGTTGGCACGGCGCCCTTCCAGCGAATTGATCAACGCCGTCTCTTCACCACAGATGTAGCGGCCGGCGCCGGTGTGGACGAACAGCTCGAAGTCAAAACCGGATCCCAGAATGTTCTTGCCCAGTAGACCGGCGGCCTTGGCCTCTTCCACCGCACGGCGCAGATGGATGGCAGCATCCACATACTCGCCGCGCAGGAAGATATAGCCGCGATAGGCCTTGAGCGCCCGGGCACTGATGATCATCCCCTCGATCAGCAGATGGGGCAGTTGCTCCATCAGCAGGCGATCTTTCCAGGTGTTGGGCTCCATCTCGTCGGCGTTGCAGAGCAGGTAACGGATGTTCATGCTCTCGTCTTTGGGCATCAGCCCCCACTTCACACCCGTGGGGAAGCCCGCGCCGCCACGCCCCTTGAGACCGGCATCCTTGACGGTACTGACGATCTCGTCCGGGCTCATCTGGCCGAGCGCCTTGCGGGCGGCTTCATAGCCCTGTTTGGCCTGATACTCCTCCAGCCACACCGGCTGGCCGTCGTCCCGCAGCCGCCAGGTGAGCGGGTGGGTCTCGGCGGTGCGTGCCGTGCGGTTGGCGGTGCCAAGAGAGGCGAGAATTTTGTTCTGCGGCAGGCTCATGGGTAAGCCTCCAGGGTTTTCAGCAAGGTCACCGGATCGAGGCCGCCATAGGTATCGTCATCGATCATGATGGCTGGCCCCTTGTCGCAGTTGCCAAGGCAGCAGACCGGCAGCAGGGTGAAGCGGCCATCCGGGGTGGTTTGACCGGGGCCGAGGTTCATCACCTCCTTGAGACCGGCCAGCAGATCTTCATGGCCATTGATGTAGCAGACCATGCTGTCGCAGACGCGGATGATGTGACGCCCTACTGGCTGGCGGAAGATCTGGCTATAGAAGGTGGCGACCCCCTCCACGTCGCTGGCGGGAATGCCGAGCTCGGCCGCGATGGCGTGAATGGCGCCGTCGGGTACCCAGCCTCTGGCCTGCTGCACGATCTTGAGCGCTTCGATGCTGGCGGCGCGGGGATCTTCGTAGTGGTGTTTCTCGTGTTCGATGGCATCGCGTTCAGCCTGGCTCAGAACGAAGTCGTCCTGTTTGCTGCTGCATGCCCCTTGCCCCTGTGGGGTCTGATTATTGTGACACTGACATTGCTGGCTCATGACTTGACCTTTGGTGGCTTGTCCTTTTACTGCTCGTCCGGCGATCCCGATTCCCGGCCATGGCCGGGAGGGCGGATCACTTAACGGTCCACATCCGACATAACAAAATCGATACTGCCCAGATAGACGATGAGGTCCGACACCATGCTGCCCTTGATCACCGAGGGGATCTGCTGCAGGTGAGCAAAGCTCGGGGTGCGGATCCGGGTCCGGTAGCTCATGGTCGAGCCGTCACTGGTCAGGTAGTAACTGTTGACCCCCTTGGTCGCCTCGATCATCTGGAACGACTCGGCAGCGGGCATCACCGGGCCCCAAGACACTTGCAGGAAGTGGTTGATCAGGGTCTCGATGTGCTGCAGCGTGCGCTCTTTGGGCGGCGGGGTGGTGAGGGGGTGATCCGCCTTGAAGGGGCCCTCCGGCATGTTCTTCATGCACTGCTCGATGATCGACATGCTCTGGCGGATCTCCTCGATCCGCACGGTGGCTCTGTCGTAGGCATCGCCATTGCTGCCGACCGGCACTTCAAAGTCGAACTGGTCATAGCCCGAATAGGGACGCCACTTGCGCACGTCGAAGTTGAGGCCGGTGGCGCGCAATCCGGCCCCCGTGGTGCCCCAGGACAACGCCTGCTCGGTGGTGTAGGCCGAGACGCCTATGGTTCGACCGCGCAGAATGCTGTTGCGCATCGCCGCTTTTTCGTAATCTATCAAGCGCTTGGGCAACCAGCTCAACAGGTTGTCCTGCACCAGCCGCTGCCATCCCTTCGGCAAGTCGTGGGCCACACCACCGATACGGAACCAGGCCGGATGCATGCGGGCACCGGTGATCGCTTCGATGATGGTGTAGATCTTCTGCCGATCGGTGAAGGTGAAGAAGACCGGGGTCATGGCCCCCACGTCCTGAATATAGGTACCGAGGAACAACAGGTGGCTCTGGATACGGAACAGCTCCGCCATCATCACCCGGATCATGTCGACCCGCTGGGGCACCTTGATGCCGGCCAGCTTCTCGACCGCCAGCACATAAGGGAGGTTGTTCATCACCCCGCCCAGATACTCGACCCGGTCGGTATAGGGGATGTAGCTGTGCCAGGACTGGCGCTCGCCCATCTTCTCGGCACCACGATGGTGGTAGCCGATGTCGGGCACGCAGTTGCGGATCTCCTCGCCATCGAGCTGCAACACCAACCGGAAGGCGCCGTGAGCAGAGGGGTGGTTGGGGCCGAGGTTGAGGAACATGTAGTCCTCGTTCTCGTTGCCGCGTGCCAGCCCCCACTCTTCCGGTTTGAACAGCAGGTTCTCCTGCTCCATGTCCTGTTTGGCGGCATCGAGCATGAAGGGATCGAATTCGGTAGCGCGCGCCGGGTAATCCTTGCGCAGCGGGTGACCCTGCCAGCTCTTGGGCATCATGATGCGGGTCAGATGGGGGTGGCCATCGAAGGTGATGCCCATCAGATCCCACACTTCCCGCTCGTACCAATTGGCATTGGGGAAGTGGTTGGTGATGGTGGGCAGATGCAGGTCACTCTCGGCCAGCGCCACTTTCAACATCACATCGGCGTTACGGTCGATGGAGATGAGGTGATAGAAGACGGTGAAATCGCTCTGGGGCAGACCGTCGCGATGGCTGCGCAGCCGCTCATCGGTGGCGCTGAGATCAAACAGCATCACAAACGGGGAGGGCACCTTGCGCAAAAAGCCCATCACATCCTGAAGCAGTTCGCGGGGGAGCCAGACCACCGGCACGCCGGTGCGCGTGGTCTGCACGGTGAAGTGCTCGGCCCCGAAGTGGGCAAACAGTTCGCCAATGACTTTGGCATCCTTGTGGTCGCTGGGCTGCCACTGGGCCATGGCGTAATTGCTGGGAAAATCACGAGTCAGTTTCATGGTCAGATCTCATCCGGCGTGCGCAGGTTGGTCACATTGATCCGTTCGCCGCGCTTGCGCTCTTTTTCGGCCTGCATCTGGGGACGGTAGATCCCCTGATCGCCCACTACCCAGGAGAGGGGGCGGCGCTCTTTGCCGATGGAGTCCTGCAGCAGCATCAGGGCTTGCAAAAAGGCTTCTGGACGGGGCGGGCAACCCGGAATGTAGACGTCGACCGGCAGGAACTTGTCCACCCCCTGCACCACGGAATAGATGTCATACATGCCGCCGGAGTTGGCACAGGCCCCCATGGATATCACCCACTTGGGTTCGAGCAGCTGTTCATACAGGCGCTGGATGACCGGTGCCATCTTGATGAAGGGGGTCCCTGCAATCACCATGAAGTCGGCCTGACGGGGCGAGGCGCGGATAACTTCGGCGCCGAAGCGGGCCACATCGTGGGGGGAGGTGAAGGCGGTACACATCTCCACATAGCAGCAGGAGATGCCGAAGTTGTAAGGCCAGAGGGAGTTTTTGCGGCCCCAGTTGACTGTGTCTTGCAGCACCTCCTCGAGGCGGCCCATCATGATGCCGCGCGTCGCTTCTTGCGCCAGTGGGTCATCGACGGTCTGGCGCTGCTCCTGGGGGTAGCGCTCAACGGGTGCATCCGGGTCAATCCGGGTCAGGGTGTACTTCATGGTGCAACCTCAAGGAAAGGGTCTGTGGTTCAATCACTGTTTTTGTTGTTCAACTGCGGTTTGCGCGGTGACCAGTCCAGTGCGCCGATGCGCCAGAGGTAGATCAGGCCGATAAGCAGCAGTCCGATGAAAATGGTGGCTTCAATAAAGCCGACCCAGCCGCTCTCCCGCACGGAAACAGACCAGGCAAAGAGGTAGAGCGCCTCGACGTCGAAGATGACGAAGAACATGGCGACCAGATAGAACTTGGCGGAAAAACGCAGGCGGGCACTGCCGACCGAGTCGACACCAGATTCAAATGGCTTGTTCTTGGTGCGGCCGTAGGCACGACCTCCCAGCAGGGCAGCGAGGCCTATCATCACCAGACAGATGGTGATGGCACCGATGACATAAATGGCAAAAGCCCAATGTTGAGCAGAAATATCAGCAAACATAGAGGTTTTTCCTAACCAAATTAATCAAGCGACTTAACAATAATGTTACGCATTATGACACTTTCGCACTGATTTACATGTCATTTTTACGGGTTAATTATTAATCGGTTAACCGGTAATTAAATTTTGTTAAGAAGCGCACTTTTTTGTTGGTTATGGCGGGCGAGAAAGGCCTGGAAAGCGCAGAGAGCTGCTCCTCGTCATCACCTGAAAGGGGTATGTCGCGTGCGGAGCAGGATCAGGTCGGTATCGCGGGCAGGGGGCACAGGCGGGAGAAGAGCGTGATGGCGGGTGAGGTAGGGGGGGCGGCAAGAGCAATAAAAAGAGAGGCTTTCAAGCCTCTCCTGTCATCGCGTTCCGGTTTCGAGCGTGGGGCGGTCAGGGTTTATTGGCGACCAGCAAGACCTGATCCGGGTAGGCGCCAATGGCGCGAAGACCGATATCTCCCGAGGTGATATCCAGATACGCCCGCTGACCATTGGCGGAGGTTACCGTGCTGCTCATCAGATAGACATAACCCTCATTGACCTCTTTACCGCCCCCCGCCATGGCGCGCGGGAAAATGGCTTCATTGAGAGAGGGCTTGTAGCAGGCATGCTCGACTAGGGTTGCCAGCTCCTTGATGTCGGGCAGGCGCCACTGGCTGATACCGCCGAAGTGATAGAGAGCATGGCTGCTGTCACTGCGGATCCGCTCCGCCACTTGCAGCCCCTGCTGCCAGTAGTAAACGGTCGGTTCACCCAGGCAACTGCTGCCACTCCATGTCTGCCCCAGTTTGCAGCGCATCCAGGTGAGGCCGGTGTGTTGATCCGTGACGGTGCCGTTGCCATGGTCAAGAAAACGGGCAGAGGGGGCGGTGCGATCCATGGTGTCATCACAAATGGCAGCACCGTGGGCCAGGGGGGCCAGCAGTGCCAGCATGGCGAACGAAAAGCGATAAAGGCTCATGATATTCCTCGGATTATTGGGGAGTGGCGACCAGTCGTACCTGCATCAGCTCGATATAGGTATCTTGCTGCACCAGCGCGGGATAGGTGGTGCCCGCATCTTCTCCCAGGAGCAGGACTGTGCGTTTGCTGATGGGGCCACCGGAGAAGCGCTGGGCGGTGTTGCTGGTGGCGCTCCAGTAGTAGCCATGGTAGGTGTCATCTTCCGAGGGGGCGATATCCGGGAAGTAACGGGTATCCACGATGATGCGTTGACCCAGCGGGTCCTTGGCCAGGCTGCCGTAGTGCATCAGTGACATCAGCTCACCCATGGTGGGCAGCCGCCACTGGCTGATGCCGCAGCGCTGCTCGCCATTGAGCCACTGTTGATACGCGCGGGTGGTCAGCATGGTGGTCAGCGCCTGTGCCCGGGCGAGGGCCGCCAGATCTCCTTCGGCGGTGAGCTGTTCGATCCTCTTATGAATATGCTGGTAGGCCGCTTGCTGTTCGCCTGCGGTCGCCTTGAACTGCTCATCCTCATAGGCAAAGGGTCTGCTTTTCCAGGCCGGACTCAAGGGATCGTCCGATTTGACCTCCCACACCAGACCGGTATTGAGATCCTTGACGCACTGCCAGCTCGGCGCGTTGTCAGGGAGCGCCTGACCGCGATCATCGAGTTTGCGATAGGCAAGCTGGGGACGAGTGCGATTCCAGCTGGCATCTTGTCCCGGATAGTCATCGGGTTCCTGTTCCAGCAGCGGGTCGTTGCCATCGCTGAAGGTGGTGACGCCGGTGACGGTCAGCAGGTTGCGTGGCTGCTGCTGCACCAGCAGGGTAAGCAGCTCACTTTGGGTCTCTTCAGCAAACAGGCCGTTGCGCTGCCACTCCTGAGCCAATTGCGCCAGCATCAGGCTGATGGCGCGATAGCTGGTGGTGAGCAACTGAGTCTCCTTGGCGGTGGCAAGTCGTGCGCGGGCCTGTTGCTGCAAGCTGATCGCCACCTGCTGCAGCGCCTGATCAAACTGGCCGAGGCCCGCGAGGGCCACGCGGTCGCCGCCCGGTTGCAGCGGCGCGAGATCGGCCAGCAGCTGCGTCAGTGCGCGATCGGCGGCCACCCCTTCGGCAATGCGGCTCTGCCACAGGGTGCTGAGCAGGGTTGGTTGCAGCCGTTGTGGATCCCCTTTGGCGGCCGGATGTGCCAGTAGCAGGCCTCCGCTCCTCGGTACGAAAAGCAGGGGCGAGTTGACGATGTTGGCCGAACGGCTGACCAGGGCCACAGCTCCTTCGCCGCTGACGGCAGGGTCGGCAGGATCACATTGCCAGTTCTGATCCAGATCGGCGCACAGGGTACCGGCGGTTGGCAGGGCGACATCGACCCGGTAGTCTGGGATCGCCAGTGGTGCGTTATCTTCCCCGCCGCCACAGGCGCTGAGCAGGGCTGAGAGGGTTGCAATAACCAGTACGGATGGTTTCACTTCACATTCCTTGATTCGGTCACAGGTTCACGGGGGCGGTAACCCCCGTGGTGCAGGATTCAACGGCGCGGGGTGCTCCGGCGCCAGAGGCGGGGCCAGAGGGCCAGCAACAGCAGCAGGGGGGAAGCCGTGCCGCCACCCCCTTCATCCTGCTCAAGGGGAATGATGCCGGTGTTGGGCAGGGCTTCATCCTTGTCGCAGCGGGCGCCGACTTGCTGGGCGACCCGCCAGTTGCGCAACTGACCGGTGTCACCGGCGCTGGTGTCGTTGATCTCCAGCAGCCAGCGGCCAGCGAGCGGTTCGCCGTGCAGCTTGTCCAGCGATTCGAACGGTACCAGTTCACGGGGAAACTCCCCCTTGAGCCGGGTATGGCTGGCGTAACCCTTGTTCCACAGGCTAATCCGGGTGCCGTAAGGGGAGGTGAGCCAGATCTCCAGCTGCTCCAGTTTGCTGTGCTCCAGATCGAGGGCGACCACGAATCCGCTGTCGATGCGGGCCTTGCTCTCGGGCAGGGTGAGAGTGAAGCGGGACAGGCCGTGCCGTTCATCGCTCACCGCATCCTTGATCTGGCCACCCTGGCCGATGGCCCGTTGCCAGAGCGGTTCACCGATCGGCAGTTGCAGGTCAAGGCGGGTTTGGCGCTCGGTGGGGCTGGGCAGGGTGAGCTGGAACTGCAGCGGCAAGGTGACTGCCTCGCCACAGGTCAGGTTGCTCGCTGCTTCCAGCGGCAGGGTCCAGCGGGCGGTGCCATCGGCGTTGAGCTCTCCCTGCCAGTGACCGTCACCCATGAGCCCCTTGCTCGGGAGCAGGCTGGCGTCAGCCACGGTCAGGGGGCGGCCGCTCTGGTTGGTCAATTCGATGGCGAGGCTCTTTTTCTCCCCGGGCAACAGGTAGCTGTCATCGGCAAGGCGGGCCGCGATGGGCGTGGGCAGCAGGGCGTGGTGGCGGAAGGCCTGCTCCAGCAGCTTGCCATAGCTGCGGTCCGGATAGAGGCGGTTGGCGGTATCCACGGTGACGCGCGCCAGCTGGGGCATCCGCACCTGCGGGCCGAGGCCGAAGTGAGATTCAATCAGCAGGGTATCGAACTCGTCACGGGCTACCTCGCCATATTGTTCAACGGCCTGGCGCAGCGCGGTGAAGAGCGGGGTGCCCCACAGTTGGTCGCCGTTGCTGCCGTTGATAGTGAGGTGAGCCGGATAGAGGAAGCCCGGATGATAGCGCGCCCGCAGATCATCGAGCTGACGGGGCGTTCGGCCGCTGATCCTGGCATCCCAGTTGAAGACCATGAAAGGCTCGAACTGGCGAGCCTCTGGACTACGCTGGCGCCAGCTGGCGGCCAGATAGTCGCTAAAGCCCTCGCCGATGGCGCCCCAGTCACCCTCTTCTCCCATGTCGGGCAGGATATGGTGCTGCACCGCATGGCCAAACTCGTGCCAGATCACCATGGGATCTTCCGCATCGGGTACCCCTATCCGGCCAATTTCCAACCGGCGCAGGAAGGGGTCATAGAGAGAGTTGTCCTGCTCCCCGGCATCGGTATCGATGGCCAGGGGGCCGCCCATCAGCGTCGGGTAGCCAAGGGATTCCACATGGCGCTGGGCCAGATCCAGATGGTAGTAGCCATTGATATCGAGGAAGGCGGGTTGCTGGTGATCCAGCTGGAAGCCATCGGCATCAGGGCTGCTAAAGGGGGCAGTTTCCGGCGCCGTGCCATCCACGACCCGGGCGCGTGGGCCATTTAGCTGGTAGGTGTCATCCACCTTTTGTACCCTGAGCGGCACGGTGCGATAGGCCCCGTTGTCCAGCACCAGATCGTGGCGCCACAGCAGGTTGCCATCTTGCAACTGGGTGCGTGGGTCGAGGGCAAAGATGCGGGCCTGCACCGTAGCCGCTTCCCCTGCCAGCGGGACCGCTTCGGCACGGGTGTTGGCCTCTTGCAGCGTGCGCCCCAGCAGGGCGTTGCCATCGCAGGTGACAAACAGTTGCCAGTGGCTGCTCTTGCTGTTGCCCGGCTGGCTTTCCACCGCCAGCAGACGCCAGGCCGCAGTCAGGGTGTCGCCATCCTGCCAGTACCAGGGCTGGGCTTCGTCACTGCCAGCGAATTGCCACACCGTACTATCCAGCGTGGCGGTATAGGCATCCACCCCGGTGCGGCTTGCTTCATCACATGGAGCCGCCTGTGCCTGCATCAACCGGGTATTGTGATAAACGCGCCACGGGCGACCCTGCTCATCGAGACTGACGGCGGCCATCAGGCCGGCGATCGGTGCGCCATTGAGCTGCTGACGATAATGCTGATAGTGGCCCAGCTTGCCTTGGCGCTGATAGGCCGGGGCATCACTCAGGGTGACGCCGAGCTGCTGTTCGAGCCAGAGGCGGGGATCGGCCGGGGCGTCCTGTTCGACAAAACGCAGTTCGGCGGCCTGAGTGGAAAAGCCAGCCAGCCCCAGCAAGAGGGCGGGCAACAGGGGTTTCATAGTGGTACTCCCAATCAGCGGCAGGGTCATTGATTGATCCCCGCCAGATGCAACAAGAAGGCAAATTCACGAGCCCGATCGCCACCACCGGCGCGGTGGCCTCCCTCCAGTTCGGTCAGCAGCAGGTAGGGGCCGGAGCCCGTGCTGTGCTCCCGCAGGCGGGCCAGCCACTTGACCGGCTCCCAGTAGGGCACCTGGCTGTCGTGCAGGGCGGTAGTGACCAGCAGGGGCGGGTAGGGGGCGCGGTGCAGGTTGTCGTAGGGGCTGATGCGGCGCATCGCCTGATACTCTGCGGGCTTGGCCGGGTTGCCCCACTCTTGGTACTCCTGGCGGGTCAAGGGGAGGGCAGGATCGCTCATGGTGCCGAGCATATCGACGAAGGGAACCTGCAACACGGCGCCGCTAAAGAGTGTCGGTTGCTGGTTGAGGGCCGCAGCAACCAGCGTGCCCCCCGCGCTGCCCCCCATGGCAAACAGGGGCAGAGAGGCTGAGTCGGGCGACCAGTGGCGCAGGGCGTTGCCGGCAGCGATAAAGTCGCTGATGCCGTTCTGCTTGTGGATGCCCCGTCCGTCGCGGGTCCACTGCTCCCCCAGCATGCCGCCGCCGCGCACATGGGCGATGGCGTAGACAAAGCCCCGATCCAGCAGGCTTAACAGCTCTTTCTGGTAGTAGGGGCGCATCGGCGTGCCATAGGCGCCATAGCCGTAGAGCAGCACGGCGCGAGGGGCCAGATCCTTGCGCCACACCAGCGAGACAGGTACCCGGGTGCCATCGGCAGAGGTGATCCAGCGCCGCTCGCTCTGATAGGGCAATGCTTTATTGCCTGCGGTGTGCTGGTCGTTGATCCAGTGGCCGCTGGTCAAATCCAGCCAGCGCTGGCCGGGGGGCTGACTCAAGCCCTGACTGCGCACCAGAATGCGGTCGCTGGCCGGGTCATGTTCTCCTTGCAGCCAGCCGGTACCGGCGCCACTGGCCAGCGGCAGGCGCTGGCGTTCATGGCCGTTGCGATCGAGCAGGGCGAGCCAATCCTCCCCCTGCTGGCGAAACTGCACCACCAGATGGCGATCAAACAGTCGCCACTTCTCGGGATCGCCGAGATCCTCCTCTTTGGCGGGCCACAGGCGCTGCCACTCACCGAGCGGCGTGCTGGCTGAGTAGAGGGCAAACGTCCCCTCTCGGTTGCTCTTGATCACCCAGCCAGACTGGCTGTCCAGATAGTATTCCACCCCGCGCTGGCGGGGTTTGACCTGCTGCGGCTTGCCCGAGTCGAGCAGGTACTGCTCCGAGCTGTCGTGGTTGTTGCCCTGCAACACCAGATGCTGGCCATCCGTGGTGCGATAGAGGCTGAGCAGCCAGGCGGGATCCTGCTCCTCATAGAGAGTCTGCTCCTGGCCATCCTGCCAGCCGCGCAGCTGCCAGGGGCGCAGGGTGTAGCGCTCGTTGGCGATGCTGTAGAGGGTGCGACCATCTTGTGACCAGGCGAGATCAGCGCTGCGCTGCGCCAAACTGGCCAGCGCCTTGCCGCTTTGGAGATCGAGCAGGGTGACCTGATAGTCGAGAGCGCCGCGCCTGTCTTCGGCGATGGCCAGTGTGCGGTTATCCGGGCTCAGGGCCCAGCCGCCCGCTTCGTAATAGCTCTCACCCGCTCTGGCGGGAAGCCGCTGCTGCACCTTGCCCCCGTGGCGTTGCCAAAGTGAGCCATCCGGGCGCAGCTGCCATGCCTGATCGCCGCGCACAAGCCAGTTGTCTGGCACAGATTCCCCCGCCGGATGGCGGGTAAACTCGGCGCGCAAGGTTGCTTCCAGCGGCTGCTGCGCGGCGAGCTGCTGCTCGCTCCAGCGATTTTGCTGCTTGAGCAGGGCGAGAATGGCCGGGTTGCTACGGCTCTCGTCCCGCAACCAGAAGTAGGGATCCTGGCGTACGGGATTGCCTGAAATCAGGTGCGATTGGGACGGGATCGGCGGGGGCAGGGCCTCTTGCGCCCACGCCAACGGGGCGGCCAACAGGGCCGCCATGATTGCATGATGCTTCATCACATCCCCACGAAACGGTAGCTGAGGCTGGCTGACAGGTAGCGGCCGCTCTGGCTGTAGAGGGAGGTGTCGCTGCCAGCCGGGAGTCCGGCCACATCCTGATAGCGGACGTAGCGGGTATCGAGCAGGTTGCCGATGGTGGCATTGACCTTGAGCGCCTCGGTGATCTGCCAGTCGCCGGTGAGGTCCAGGCTGAACCAGCCTGCGCTGCTCTGGCAGGCACCGTTGTAGCCAGTCTGCGCATTGGCGCACTGGGGCACCTTGGTCATGGCGGCGGCATAGTTGCCACTGAGCTCAACCCCCCAGTCGAGCTGTTGCCAGCGCAGGGTGGTGTTGCCTTCCAGCGGTGTCTGGGTGCGCAGCGGCTCACCGCGGTGATCCTTGCCATCCATCCAGGCCAGATTGGTCGAAAGCTCCCACTCGTCGCTCAGCCAGAGGCTGGCGGCCAGCTCGGCGCCCCAGGTTTCTGCTTTGGCAACGTTGCGATATTGGCGCAGGAAGACACCGTCATCGAGGCGAAAACCGGTCTGGCGCCAGTCGATGAAGTTGTAGTAGCGGTTGTAGAAAACGGCCGGTTTGACGCTCCAGTTGTCGCTTTGGCCATTCACTCCCCACTCCAGACTGTGGCTGGTCTCCTCCTTGAGGTTGGGGTTGGCAATGATCTCGAACGGCGGCATGGCAAAGTAGTGAGGAATGTTGCCGTAAACCTGATCGTAAGCGGGGGCGCGGAAGCCGTTGGCATAGCTGAGCCAACTGCGCCATGTCTCGTTGAAGCGGTAACTGGCCGCCACACTGGGGGAGATGTGGTCGCTGTGGTTCTCGGCCAGATTACTGTCCGGTGCGCGCAGGCGCTGGCGGTCAAAGCGCAGGGTCGGGGTAAACTGCCAGTTGCCCAGATCGATCACATCGCTCAGCCAGATGCCATCGCGGCGGGTTTCGGCTTTGCTGAAGGGGACTTTCTGTCCCTGGGTGGTGATGCCATCTTCCAGGGTCAGATTGCTGACCGGCCGCTCGTGGTTGGCCTGCTCCACTTCCACACCGTAGCTGAAGGTGTGATCCAGCGAGCCGGTGCTCAGCGTGCTCTGCAGCTCCAGCTCACTGCCAAGGCGCAGCTCCTCGAACGTGGAGAGGGTGCGCTGGCTGCGATATCTGGGATAGCCGCTCAGGGCATCGTTGCGCAGCAGCTGGCGCTGGTTGGCTTCGTTGCGTGACTGGTTGCCAAACAGGCTCCAGTTGAGGGTATCGACCATGCCCAGATCGCTGGCTTCCCAGCTGAACTTGCCGCCCTGGGTGCGCTGATCGCCATCTTCCTGAAAACCGACCACGTCCCAGCTGCCATCGGGTTGGGGCACCGCTTTGGGCCCCATCTGGCGTTTGGCGTGATCCTCGTAGTAGTCCAGCTCCAGCCGCAGAGCGTGATGGGCATTGAGGGGGAGGCGGCTGCTGGTGGAGGCACTCATGCCATCCAAATCAGCCGGAATGCGGTTCTCCTCAAAGTTGGCGGTTTCGTTGCCACGCCAGCCGGAGAGGCGCAACAGATGTTCGCTCTCCAGTGCCCGCACCGCGCCGGTCATGCTGAGCTTCTTCTTGTTGCTATCGCCACCGTAGAGGGTTTTGGCCGCCAGATAGCTATCTTGTTGTTGCAGATAATCTTCCGGCTGCTTGGTATTCATCACCACGGTGCCGCCGATGGCATCGGAGCCATGCAGGGAGGAACCGGCCCCCTTGGCCACCTCAATCTGCTTGATGTCGTCGAGATCGAAGTTGAAGCGACCCACCTTGTCATTGATGTTGTCGGCGCCAAAGCCGTCGCTGACGCGTACCCCATCCTTGATCAGCAGGATGCGGTTGCCACCGATGCCGCGCACGCTGATGTTTTGCGGTCGCCCGGCAGAGCCGGTGACCGAGACACCGGGGATCTTGCGAAACACATGGGTCAGCTCGCTGGCGACCTGACGGTCCAGCTCTTCCTGGGTGATGACGGTGATGGAGCCGGAAACATCGGAGAGTTTCTGTGGTACCCGTTGCCCGGTGACAATGATGGTGTCGTCGCTGCGAGCCTTCTCCACAGGGGGAAGATCGGCCGCGCCTGCGGAGGCACAAAGGAGTGCCGGCCATGCCTGAAGCAGTTTGTTCATAATGATAATTGTTTTTATTTAAGCCTGAAGGCGGCATTATTGCAGAGGCCTGACCACTTGACAATAAATAGAAATCATTATCATTAAGATCTTATGGTGTTGATATTATTGAGTTATTTGTTTTTAAAAGAGGCTCCCGCGCGAGGCGGGAGCAGGGGGATCAGGGCTTGAGCAGTTGCAGCGACTCTTCTGCTGCCTTGCCTTGAGAGAGGGTTATATCGACCCGGCGATTCGCCTGGCGATGTTCGGGGGTGTCATTGGCAAAGCGGGGTTGGGTGTCGGCAACACCCTGAGCGATGACTCGTCTGGCATCCAGCTGGGGGTTAGCCAGCATGGTTTGCACGATGGAAGAGGCCCGCAGCACCGAGAGCTCCCAGTTGTTGCGATAGAGCTCCACCGGCGCTTGGGAGTTGTCGGTATGACCGGTGACCACTACCTGCCCCGGGATATTGGCCAGAATGCCGGCGATCTTATGGACCAGCGGGATGAACTGGGGTTGCAGGAACGCCGAATCGGAGGGGAACAGCGCCTTCTCGCCGATGCGGATCACCAATTGACTGCCGAGTTGCTCGACCTCGAGATCTTTCGATTCAATCTGGGCCTTGAGCTGTTGCTCAAGCTTCTGCTTGGTCACCTGCACCCACTCCTGCTCCTGGGTCTTATGGGGCCAGGATTCGGTGGCGCTCGGCTTTTCCGAGGCACCTATGGTCTCGTTGAAGGGATCCGATGCCGCCATGGGGGCATCTTTCTCCAGCACAGTCTCTTCTTTCGGGCTGCTTGGCGTGGTCTTCGATTCCGGTTCAAGAATCCCTGTGCCCCCCTGCATCAAGGGTGAGCCGGCAGGCGGGGAGATGAGGCCGATTTTACCCAGCGACTCGATAAAGCCCTGGATAAGCACCCGGGTTTCGGACTGCTTGGCCATGGCAAAGGAGTAGAGCACCACAAACAGGGCGAACAGCAATGTCATGAAGTCGGCATAGGAGACCAGCCAGCGTTCGTGGTTCTCCGGCGCTTCAGCCTTTTTCTTTTTCGCCACCATGGCCTCCCAGATAAGGTTCGAGGGTCACTTGCAGGCGTGCTTGGGACTCGCCATCCACGATGCAGAGAATGCCGGTCAGAGTCATCTCCTTGTAGTGGCGGATCTGGTGGGCAAACCCCTTGTAGCGGTTGCCGAACGGCAAGAAGATCAGGTTGGCGGCGGATACCCCGTAGATGGTGGCGATAAAAGCCACCGCAATGGCGCCACCCAGCTTGTCGGGGGCATCCAGCAGACCCATGGCGTGGATCAGGCCAAATACCGCGCCGACGATCCCCATGGTCGGGCAGTAGCCGCCCATGGCTTCATAGAATTTGACCGTCTGTTCGAGATCTTCCTGTTCAAATTCGATCTCGTTCTCCAGCACCTCGTGGATTTTGGTCTTTTCGTAACCATCAACCATCATCTGCACCCCTTTCTTCAGGAAAGGATCCTTGATCTCGTCGATCATCCCTTCCAGCGCCAGCATGCCGCTGCGGCGGGCGTTGCCTGCCAGGGTCTCCAGCAACTGGGCCTGTTCATGCATATCGAGCTTGAGGGGGGAGAGCAGCCATTTGAAACGCTTCATGGTGCTGCCGACGACGGAGAAAGGGAACTGGGTCAGCGCAGCACCTATGGTGCCACCGATCACAATGAGGAATGCGGGCAGATCGAGCAGTGCACTGGGGTGCCCCCCCTCGATCATGTTGCCGCCAAGGATGGCGATCAACGCCAGCACCAAGCCAATCAAGCTCATTTTTTACACGTCCCTGTATGGTGATAATCGCTAGTGTAGCTAGTTAAGTATCAGTTTTTCAAAATGATATCCAATCGCTGAGCAATTAATCGGCGTGGTATGTGGCAACGGGTGTGGCGCACAACGCTGGGGGGGCTGAGTGCTGTTATGGCATCTGTGGCTAGAGACTGATCCCATAAGAGCAAGGAGCGAAACAAGCAGTGCGCAATCATCCAGATCCGGGAATCCATGTCGCCCAATAAAGAGCTTCTCCTCTCGGGACCATGTCCTGGTGATTAGGTGAACGTGCTTATAAAGAAGGCGACCATAAGGTCGCCTTCTTGTTTCGTATTTTGCAGAGCATGGTTCGATGCCAGAGTGGCTATCAGAGCACCATGGCGGCAATCCAGCCGAAGATCACCAGCGGGATGTTGTAGTGAATAAAGGTGGGCACCACGCTGTCCCAGATATGGTCATGCTGGCCATCGGCGTTGAGGCCGGAGGTGGGGCCCAGAGTTGAATCAGATGCAGGTGAACCCGCATCTCCCAGCGCGCCAGCGGTACCGACCAGGGCGATGATCGCCATCGGTGAGAAGCCGAGCTGCAGACAGAGCGGCACATAGATGGTAGCGATGATGGGCACGGTGGAGAAGGAGGAGCCGATCCCCATGGTGATGAGCAGGCCAACCAGCAGCATCAGGAAGGCGGCGATCCCCTTGTGCTGACCGATGCCGGAGGCGACCACCTGAACCAGAGAGTCGACCCCGTGGGTCGCCTTCATCACAGCGGCAAAACCGGCGGCGGAGATCATGATGAAGCCGATCAGCGACATCATCCGCACCCCCTGGGTGAAGGCATCCTGGCTTTCGCGAAACTTGATGACGCCGCCGCAGGTGAAGATGACAAAACCGGCTAGCGCACCCAGTACGATGCTGTTGGTCATCAGTTGCAGCCCCAGCGCTACGCCAATGGCCAGCAGGGCCACCCAGATGTGGGTGAGGTTGAGCTCGACCGCTTCGGGCTCGGCATCCAGGATCTTGGCCAGATCGTACTGGCGCGGTTTGCGATAGCTGATGAATACCGCAATCAGCAGGCCCAGTACCATACCGGCAACCGGAATGGCCATCGCCAGCGGGATCTGGCTGGTGGTGATGGGCACGCCGTTATCGATCAGGTTCTTGGCCAGAATGTTATTCAGGAAGATGCCACCAAAGCCGACCGGCAGCACCATATAGGTGGCGGTCAGGCCAAAGGTGATGACACAGGCCACCTGACGACGGTCGATCTGCATCTGCGCCATCACATGCAGCAGCGGCGGGATCAGGATGGGAATAAAAGCGATGTGAACCGGGATCAGGTTCTGGGACGAGATAGCCACGGCCAGCACGGAAGAGAGCAGCAGGGTTTTGACCCACATGATGCGGGTCGAGCTGGCATCCTTGCCCAACTGGCTGATCACCTTGCGGGCCAGCAGGTCGGTGATCCCGGAGCGGGAGATGGCAACTGCAAAGGCGCCCAGCATGGCGTAGGAGAGGGCAATCTCGGCGCCACCGCCCAGGCCACCGCTGAAGGTGGTGAGGGTATCTGTCAACGACAACCCGCCCACCAGACCGCCCGCAATGGCACCCAGCGCCAGCGAGACCACCACATTGATCCGCAGCAGACTGAGCACTAGCATCAGCCCGACTGCGATAACAACTGGATTCATTTGATTTCCTTATAGTTTGTTATTGCTGTCTGTCATGTGAAGGGGAGTTAGTTTGCGAAAAATGTGACAAATGTCGAGAAAAAAATCAGTCAAACCCCTCATATTGCAGCAGCATGTGGCACAAGGTTGCTCAACCTGAGGGTTTGTGACCTGTTTGTCTCCGTGCATCCCGCGCTCAGCGGTGGATAGTGACCTTGATAGCGATTTCCGGTGCGCTGTGCAATCAATCACTTCCCCAAAAAGCGAAGGCTGCCAGTGGCAGCCTTCATCCGTTTATTCTTGTCCCTCATCATCGGTAGGGGCATCGGTTGTGTCATCATCCGGATGCGCAGGCGGCCAACCCCCCATGCTCTTCCAGCGGTTAACGATATGACAGAACAGCTCTGTGGTGCGTTCGGTGTCATAGAGGGCAGAGTGCGCCTCTTTATTGTCAAACGGGATGCGGGCGCTCTGGCACGCTTTGGCCAGCACGGTCTGCCCCAGCGCCAATCCGGAGAGAGCAGCGGTGTCGAAGGTGGCAAACGGGTGGAACGGATTGCGCTTGAGGCCAGCGCGCTCGGCGGCAGCCATCACGAAGCCGTGATCAAAGGTGGCGTTGTGGGCCACTATGATGGCGCGGCCGCAATCCTGCTCCTTCATCCCCTTGCGGATCCCCTTGAAGATCTCGGTCAGCGCCTCTTTTTCCGAGACAGCGCCACGCAACGGGTTGTAGGGGTCGATGCCGGTGAACTCCAGCGCGGCCTTTTCCAGGTTGGCCCCTTCGAAGGGCTCGACATGAAAGTGGAATATGTGATCGGGAACGAGCCAGCCCTGCTCATCCATTTTCAGGGTGTAAGCCGCGATTTCGAGCAGGGCATCGGTCTTGGCGTTGAACCCGGCTGTTTCAACATCGATGACGACGGGGTAAAAACCACGAAAACGGCCCTTGAGGGTATGAACTGCGTCGGTCATGGGATCTCGGTCGGGATAAAATGAGGCGGCATTATGGCAAAAAAGCACAGGCTTGTCCTCCCATCCCATTACAGGAAGCCGCTGCAGGATGGCGCAGGCTTCAGTATCTGTGCAGCCACCAGCGAGCGGCAATCAGCGCTGTGACAGTGCCAAGCAGGGCACTGGCCAGCACATCCACCGGCCAGTGCATGCCGAGTACCATGCGCGACAGGCCAACCCCCAAGGCCCACAGTGGTAGCAGCCAGACGCCAGCCGGGGCGCGGGCCAGCCAGATCAGGCCGAAGAACTGGGCCAGACTGATGGCGGCGATGCTGTGGCCGGAGGGGAAGGCGTAGTTCACCTCGGCCTGCCAGTGGTGGCCGAGCCACTCAGGCAGGGCCAGCAACTGGCTGGCGGCATGAACCTGTTCACTGCGCACATCGATGCTACTGGCGTAGAAGTGCTTGATGGCCGGGATCAGCGACTGACTCTCCAGCCAGAGCAGATAGGGTCTGGGCTCTTCGGTCAGGTGTTTGATCAGGCTCTTGAGCACCCAGTCGCTGGCGAGCAGGGCTGCCAGCGCGCATCCCAGCGCAATGAAGGGCGCCAGCTCCAGTTTGAGTTTGTAGCGGGTCAGTAGCAGCAAGAGGGCGCCACTGACCCCGATCCAGGGAATATCGACCATGCGGGTAAGGGCGTATAACCACCATAGCCAGCCTGACTGCAGTGAACCGGTCAGAAAAGGCTGCCAGGGCAGGGTGGCGAGCATCAGCAGGGGCAGGATCAACAGGGCAGTGAAGCCAAGCACCTGACTGCGGGTGAGTGAAGCGGTTGACGCTGAGTGCGATGGAGCGTGTGGCGGCATGGTGGGTATGGGCGATCGCGAAAAAGAGGGGCATTGTGCCACCGTGATATGCCCGGACAAAGCCGAGCAGCACGTTTGTTACCTCTGCTTACACATTTGTGGCGACATCCTCTGTTTGAGCGGGCGGATGGAGCGGCTGCCGCGCAATGTGGGCCCGTTTCGCGCCGGATTGCATCACAGGCTGAAATCTCGGGCGGCTTTGCGCTAGAATGGCGCCCCCGTGGCGGTTGTGACCAAAGAGAGCCCGATGAAGATAGTCGTTGATGAGAATATGCCCCATGCCGTGGAGCTGTTTGCCGAATTTGGCGAGGTGATCCCCTTGCCCGGACGGCAGATGCAGGCCCGCGATCTGCTCGATGCCGATGTGCTGCTGGTGCGTTCGGTCACCCGCGTCAACGGCGATTTGCTGGCGACCAGCCCCAAACTCGGGTTTGTCGGCAGCGCCACCATAGGCACCGACCATGTGGACAAGGCGTTGCTGGCAAGCCGCAATATTCCCTTCTTCAGCGCCCCCGGTTGCAACAAGTATTCGGTGGGGGACTATGTACTCTCAGCCCTGCTGGTGCTGGCGGAGCGCTACGAACTTGACCTCTCGGCCATGACGCTGGCGGTGATTGGCGCGGGCAATACTGGCGAGTGTGTGGCTGGCAAGGCCAAAGCGCTCGGCATGCGGGTGCTGCGCTGCGATCCGCCCAGGGCGCGTAATACCCCCGATGCGGGCTTTGTCGATTATCAGGCCGCCCTTGGCGCCGATATTGTCAGCTTCCACGTGCCCATCACACGCGAAGGAGTGGATGCCACCTACCATCTGCTCGATGCCGAACAGATTGCCGCGCGCCCTGCCGGACAGATCCTGATCAACGCATCCCGTGGCGAGGTGTGGGATAACCGGGCCCTGCTGGCGCGCCAGTTGAGCGATAAGCCATTGCGACTGGTGATGGATGTGTGGGAGAACGAGCCCGAGCCACTGTCTGCGCTAGTGCCCCATACCGAGATTGCCACCCCCCATATCGCTGGTTACAGCCTGGAGGGGAAGGCCCGCGGTACCTGGATGCTCTATCAGGCGCTCTGCCAGCAGTTGGGACGCCAGCCTCGTCAGGATTTGAGTCAGCTGTTGCCTGCCCCCGATGTGCAGGCGCTGGTGCCGGGCCGCGCACCGGATCAGGCGCTGATCAAGCAGCTGGTGCATCTGGTCTATGATGTGCGCCGCGATGATGCCCGTTTCCGGGCCCGACTCGGCTTGCCCGGCAGCTTTGACGAGCAGCGCAAACACTATCCAGAGCGCCGTGAACTATCCTCCCTGCAGGTTGAGGGGGCGTTTGCCGACCAGGCGCTGGGCGAGCTGGGATTTGCGCTGTCACGCCCCTGAGTTGGGGACTAGGAGTTGGAAGATAACCGGAAGGGGTGAGCCGTACTGGCTACCTCGAACCCATTTTTTACTGAGCTGGCGCAGATGCTACTGCGCCAGCTCAGCCATATCAGGCAGCGTCATCTCGCCGTGCGGGAGCCTGCCGACCATGGTGCCACCCGGCGCCATTGCAGCATTATCAGAGGAGAACAGAATGAGCCAGCAGTTTAACGTAGCGGTATTGGGTGCCAGCGGCGCCGTGGGTCAGGCGATGATCGAGATCCTGGAAGAGCGCGAATTTCCGGTAGCGACCCTCTATCCGCTGGCTTCCAGCCGCAGCGCCGGTGATACAGTGCGCTTTGGCGGCAAGAACCTCGAGATCCTCGATGTGGAGGAGTTTGACTGGAGCCAGGTGCAGATCGCACTCTTCTCCGCCGGTGCCGAGGTATCTGCCAAGTGGGCGCCGATTGCTGCCGAGCACGGTTGTATCGTCATCGACAACACCTCCTGCTTCCGTTACGACGAAGATATCCCGCTGGTGATCCCGGAAGTGAACCCGGATGCGCTGGCCGATTTTCGCAATCGCAACATCATCGCCAATCCCAACTGCTCCACCATCCAGATGCTGGTGGCCCTGAAGCCGCTGCACGACGAAGTGGGCATTGCCCGCATCAACGTGGCCACCTATCAATCCGTGTCAGGCTCCGGCAAAGAGGGGGTCAGCGAGCTGGCGGGTCAGACCGCTCATCTGCTCAACGGTCGTCCGGTGGAACCGACCCTCTATCCGCAACAGATCGCCTTTAACCTGATCCCGCAGATCGACAGCTTCACCGACAACGGCTACACCCGTGAAGAGATGAAGATGGTATGGGAAACCCAGAAGATCCTCGGCGATGCCAACATTGCCGTGAACCCCACCTGCGTGCGGGTGCCGGTCTTCTACGGCCACGCCGAGGCGGTACACGTCGAGCTGCACCAGCCGCTCGATGCCGAACAGGTCAAGGACCTGCTGCGCAATGCGCCGGGTGTGACCCTGTTTGATGACGAAGGGGACTATCCGACCCCGGTGCGTGACGCAACCGGCAAGGATGAGGTGCTGGTGGGTCGGGTGCGCCAGGATATTTCTCACCCGAGTGGTATCAATATGTGGATCGTGGCCGATAACGTTCGTAAGGGCGCGGCAACCAACAGTGTACAGATTGCCGAGCTGCTGGTTCGCGACTATCTGTAAGGCTGGTCAGATGCCACAGATGGGCAGCAGGGAGTGCTGCGCATCCGGCCTGTGATAAATCGGGGGTGTGACCCATGCCGCACTCCGTCACTTCAAGATTCTGTTGCGATATCAACTGATTAAGTTTTTTCCTACACTCAGAGTCAAGTCGGGTGCTAAATGTGTCGGACTACTGGCTTGCGACGCGAGCCTGATTTATATTGAACCGACTGTTTTGGGGTAACTATCCAGATTTTTCAATGTGATAGGGCCGTCATACGAAGGAACGAATATGGGACATTCCCGCATAACATTGGCAACGCTACTCGCATTGGGTCTGCTGGGCTCCGTCCAGGCTGAAGACGCTGCGCGGGAGCCTTTTTTTGTCGAGCTAAAAGGCCCTGACGAGCCCGCACCTCCAGCCGTCAATTCCCAGCCGCTGGCGCAACCGGTCGCCAGACCCGTGGCGCAACCGGTACGTGCAACCGCCCAGCCGGTGGTACGTCAGGTCACGGCCAATGCCGGTAGTTATGGCCCTGTTCGTCCAACCGATACTCTCTGGAGTCTGGCGAGCAAATACCGTCCCTCCAGTAGTGTCAGCGTCTACCAGACCATGGTGGCGATCTACGAGAAAAACCCCCGCAGTTTTGCCGATGGCAATATCAACCACATTCTGGTGGGGTCACGCATCCTGCTGCCGACCGTGGCCGAAGCGAGCGTCATCACCGATGCCCAGGCGCGAGCCAGATTCCGCAGTGACAACGCCAGCTGGAAGGGGCTGAGTCCCAAGTATCTCGCCGAGAAGCATGCCCATGGCGCCAAACCAGCGGCCAAGCCCGTGAAGGTTGAGACTGCCAAAGCCGAACCGGTGAAAACCGCGCCAGCTCCCTTGCCTGCGGCAAAAGCGGCACCCATTCCTGCTCCTGTCGTAGCACCGCAACCGTCTGCTGAAACCAAAGATGTTGTCAAGGCGAGCGAGCCTGCGCCAAAAGAGGCGGTGGCCCCAGTCCCGGCGACGAGCGCCGCAGCAAGCACCACACCGGCGCCTCTGCCTTCCGATCTGGAAAAACCGGTGGGCAAACCGGCCACCGAGATGGCGCTGGCACTGGAAGATGCCAATGCCCAGCTCGGTCAGGTGACCGAGATGAACCACAGGCTCAAACTGCGCCTGCAATCTCTCACCGAAGAGGTCGAGACCCTCAAGGCCCAGTTGCAGGATCAGACCGCGCTGCAAAAAGAGCTCGCCGAGCTGAAGGCCAGACCTGTCCCCCCCGTGGTGGCAGAGCCTGAACCCAAGCAGCACTGGCTGATGGAGCTGCTCTCCTCACCGCTCAACCTTGCCATGATCATCCTGCTGCCGGTGCTGCTGGTATTGGCGCTGGTGACCCTGTGGCTGCGGGCCCGTGCCCGTCGCGAGCTGGAGGAGCAGGAGAAGAGCCTCTCCGAGTCCACCGCCATGATGATGGATCAGGAGCAGAGCGAGTTTGACGATCTGCTGAGTGTCGATGTGACCGACAACGAGCCGGTACGCCCGGTGCCGGATCTCAATACCCCTGATGGCTTTATGCCGGTCGAGCCAGATGAACCGGCTAAAAAGCCGGATGTTGATCTGGTTTTCAGCGACGATGGCGAGATCGATCTGCAAGGTTTCGAGCCGGAGCGAATGGCTGCCCAGTCAGCCAGTCGTGACCCGGATCTGGTGCCGGATCTCGATCTCTCGCTGGATGAGCCTGTCGCGTTGGCCAATGAACCCGACATGGATCTGGCCAGCGAGTTCAATCCCAAGTCCAGGGATGCTGATGAGCTCATGAGCGAAGAGGAGCTGCAGGCAGCCCTGTTTGCCGAGCTGGATGCGGATCTTTCGGCTGATCTGGAACCGGAGTTGAGTGCAAGCAGCAAGAGTACGGCTGCTGATGATCTGGCCAGTTTTGATCTGGGTGATTTTGAAAATGAGCTGGATAAACCGGCTGCGGGCGAGGGCAATAATGCCATCGACTTGAGCGTGGATGGTTCGGCTGATGATATGTTGGCCGAGTTGGGGCTTGAGCCAACCAAAGGCAAGGAGACCGAGCTCGATCTTGAGTGGGATCCCAACGAACTGGCGCTCTCCGATTTCGAGGATGCCTTTACCGAAGTGGAGTCTCATCCGGCAGAATTGCAGCCAAGGGAACAGGCCCAGGCAAGCGGTTACGTCGAGATCGACAAGCTGCTGGCCGATGCGGATGCCACCGCGCCGGAGCAGGAGCCCTATCAGGGTCTCTCGCTGGACGTGGGGCTCGATGGTTTCCCCGAGGTGTTGCCTGAATCCACCGGCTTTGATGTGGATGCCGATGACGGCGGTGTGGGGGCCAAGCTGGATCTGGCCCGCGCTTACCTCGAGATCGACGACAAGGATAGCGCCCGCGAGCTGCTGCAAGAAGCGGCAGAGCAGGGCACCGAGCATCAGCGTGCCGAGGCAGAAAAACTGCTCAAGCGGTTGGGGTAAAATTGTCCCTGTCGCGGGATCAGCAAGAAGGGGGCAGCCATTGGCTGCCCCCTTCTTCATGGCAATTTGCACAGGGTGAATTCTCCGCCCATGCAAGCCAATCAGGCGGTTTGTGGGACTTTTCGAGTTGAGCGCGTATAATCCGCCCCGTTTCTTTCACTGCGTTTCACAACAAGACAAGTTTATCCATGCGAATTGCCCTAGGTATTGAATATGACGGCAGCCGGTATTTCGGTTGGCAGCGTCAGCGTGAAGTGATCAGCGTGCAGGAGGAGTTGGAGAAGGCCATCAGCCGGATCGCCAACCACCCTGTCTCCATCCAGTGTGCCGGGCGCACCGATGCCGGCGTCCATGCGACCGGCCAGGTGATCCACTTCGATACCGAGGCGAACCGTGCCGAAGGGGCCTGGACCCTGGGGCTCAACTCCAACCTGCCGCCGGATATCGCCGTGCGCTGGGTCAAGGAGGTGGACGAAACGTTCCACGCCCGCTTCAGCGCCACCGCCCGTCGCTACCGCTACGTCATCTACAACCACAACTTCCGTCCGGCGATCCTCGGCAGTGGCGTCAGTCACTACCACGAGACCATCGATGCCGAGTTGATGCACCTGGCGGGCCAGAGCCTGCTGGGGGAGCACGACTTCAGCACCTTCCGTGCCGTTGCCTGCCAATCCAACACCCCGTGGCGCAATGTGACCCATCTGTGCGTCAGCCGCTCCGGCCCCTACATCGTGCTCGACATCAAGGCCAACGCCTTCCTGCACCACATGGTGCGCAATATCACCGGCTCCCTGCTGCTGGTGGGGCAGGGACTCAAACCGGTGGAGTGGATTGCCGAGGTGCTGGCGGCCAAGGATCGCAATCTGGCCGGGCCGACCGCCAAGGCCGGTGGCCTCTATCTGGTCGACGTGGATTACCCGGCCGAGTTTGCTCTGCCGCAGTTGCCGCTCGGCCCGCTGTGGCTGCCGGACTCGGCACCGGGTACGACCAGTTTTTAGTAACTGCGCCCGAAAAATTGTGGTTTAATGACCCGTCATTTGTTGCCATCGAGCTATTAAGTCATTGAACAATCTAGGCTCGATGCGTTTTGTCAGGCACAAAAGCATTAAGGAATTCCATGAGCTGGCTTGAGAAGATTCTTCCCAAGAGCAAGATCACTGCACCCCGTCGTCACAACATTCCGGAAGGGGTGTGGACCAAGTGCAGTGCTTGTGAACAGGTGCTCTACCGGGCAGAGTTGGAGCGCAACCTCGAAGTGTGCCCCAAGTGTGATCATCATATGCGCATCAGCGCTCGCGCCCGTCTCGAGAGTTTCCTCGACGAGCAGGGTCGTACCGAGATCGGTGCCGAGCTGGAGCCGCAGGATGTACTGAAATTCAAGGATTCCAAGCGCTACAAGGATCGTTTGTCTGCCGCCCAGAAAGCGACAGGAGAAAAAGATGCGCTGGTGGTCATGAAAGGGACCCTCAAAGGGGTGCCGGTTGTCGCCTGTTCCTTTGAGTTCTCCTTTATCGGTGGCTCCATGTCCTCCGTGGTCGGTGCCCGCTTCGTGCGCGCTGTCGAGGAGTGCATCAAGGAGGGCCGCGGTCTGGTCTGTTTCTCCACTTCTGGTGGTGCCCGCATGCAGGAAGCCCTCTTCTCCCTGATGCAGATGGCCAAGACCAGCGCGGCGCTAGACCGACTCTCCAAGGCTGGCCTGCCCTTTATCTCTGTGCTGACCGACCCCACCATGGGGGGCGTTTCCGCCAGTCTGGCGATGCTGGGTGACATCAACGTGGGCGAGCCCAAGGCGCTGATCGGTTTTGCCGGCCCGCGCGTTATCGAGCAGACCGTACGCGAGAAACTGCCGGAAGGCTTCCAGCGCTCCGAATTCCTGCTGGAGAAGGGGGCCATCGACCTGATTATCGATCGTCGCGACATGCGTAACCGTCTGGCCAGCCTGCTCGCCAAAATGCTGAATACTCACGTCATCGAAGAGTGAAGATGAGTTCAAACATGCAACAATCCCAAAGCCGGTCGCTTGTCGACTGGCTTTCTTATTTGGAGCAGATCCATCCGGTCAATATCGACATGGGTCTGGATCGGGTCGGTGCCGTTGCCCGGCGTATGGGGCTGACCCAACTGCCGTTCAA
This sequence comes from Aeromonas sp. 604176, assembly GCF_049170755.1. Taxonomy (NCBI): domain Bacteria; kingdom Pseudomonadati; phylum Pseudomonadota; class Gammaproteobacteria; order Aeromonadales; family Aeromonadaceae; genus Aeromonas; species Aeromonas sp. 604176. Next base: position 26,147 of record NZ_JAAKNE010000010.1, on the reverse strand, counting down.
GGTGATAACGGTGGCGGGTACCAACGGCAAGGGCTCCAGCTGTGCCATGGCGGCCAGCATTCTGATGGCCGCAGGCTATAAGGTCGGCGTCTACTCCTCTCCCCATCTGCTGCGCTTTACCGAGCGGGTGCGGATCAACGGGGCCGAACTGGCCGACAGCGATCACTGCGCCGCTTTTGCCGAGGTGGAAGCGGCTCGCGGCGAGATTGCCCTCACTTTCTTCGAGTTCGCGACACTGGCTGGGCTGTGGCTGTTTCGCCGCGCCGCGCCCGATGTGCTGCTGCTGGAGGTGGGGCTGGGTGGTCGGCTCGACGCCACCAATGTGGTGGAGTCCGATGTGGCGATGATCACCTCCATTGCCCTCGATCACTGCGACTGGCTGGGTGATACCCGTGAAGCCGTGGCGGTGGAGAAGGCTGGGGTCTATCGTGCCGGAAAACCCGCCATCAGCGGTGAGCCCAATCCACCTGCGACTATCGCGAGCGAAGCACAGCGGCTTGGCGCCAACCTGCGTCAGGTTGGGGTGGACTTCTCTGGTAAAGAGCATGAAACCGGCTGGGATTACCTGGGCCTCAACCAGTGGCGTGATCTGCCCAAACCGGCGCTGCCGCTGATGAATGCAGTGACTGTGCTGGCGGCGCTGGAATCCCTCGGCTTGCCGCTGCCGGAGTCTGCCATTCGTGACGGGCTGGCCAATGCCCGGCTGGCTGGCCGGATGCAGCAGCTGCAAAGCGCACCGCAGGTGATCGTCGATGTGGCCCACAATCCCCATTCGGCAGCCTATCTGGCGACCCAACTACGTAAAATGCCCTGCTCGGGTGTACGCCGCGCCGTGGTCGGCATGCTCAAAGACAAGGACATGGCGGGATCCCTTGCCGAACTCGATGGCCTGATTGGCGAGTGGTATCTGGCCAGCCTCACCGGCCCGCGCGCCGCCACCGCAACGCAGCTGGCTGCGGCGCTGGGGGAGGGCAAGGGGCCTGCCAGGGCGTTTGATGATGTCAGCGCCGCTTATCGGGCAGCGTTGGCCGTATCGAGTCCGGACGATATGGTCATTGTGTTTGGTTCGTTTTACACTGTCGCCGACATTCTGGCGGGTGTCGCCGTCTAGGCCCCCCCCTTGCTCCCCAGCCCTCGGGCGGGGAGCCAAATCGCATATTGAGTTACGTAAAGGTAGGATTCAACTTGGCCTCGAAGTTTCAAAACCGTCTGGTGGGCACCGTCATCCTGGTGGCCCTGGTTGTTATTTTCCTGCCGGACTTGCTGGATGGTCACAAGCTGGCGCAAAAGGAGGAGGCCTTTGCCAAGATCCCGCTGCGCCCCGAGCTGGAGCCTGCCAAGCCTGCGCTGCAGGTCTCGGCAGCCAGCAGCCTGCCAGCCGATCATTTGGCCAGCCAGCAACAGGCCTCTGCGGCCCAGCAGTGGCAAGTGGAAGAGGTGGCTGACCCCATGACCCTCGCCGGTCAGGGCAACGGCGCGCAGCCGGCGACAACCCCTGCCGCACCGGTCCAGTCGCAACAGAATGCCCAACCCAAGCCACAGCCCAAGCCAGAAGTGGTGGCCAAAAAATCGGTCGAACCGCCCAAGCCAGCACCCAAGCCGACGCCAGCCAAACCGGTTGAAGTGGCCAAGGCACCTGCGCCAGCCAAACCACTGGCGGGTCAGATCAAGTCCCTCGATGATCTGATTGAAAGCAAGATGAATCAGTCGACCACACCTGCACCCGCGGCCGCGCAGGGTAGCTGGATCCTCCAGCTTGGTGCCTTCAAGAACGTCGACAGCGTCAACGCGCTGGTGAGCAAGCTGCGTGCTGCGGGCTACTCTGCCCACACCTCGCCGCGCACACCGGTGCAGGGTCAGCTCAACCGGGTCTTTATCGGGCCGGATGTCTCCAAGGCCAAACTGCAAGGGATGCAGGGGCGGATCTCCCAGATGACCGGCCTCAGTGGTTCGGTGGTCTCCTACAACCCGTAATGGCGTTGCCGTTGGCAATGGCCCTCTGAAACAAACACCGCGCCCCGTGCGCGGTGTTTTTTTATCTGACCGTCGTGATTTTTAAGGACGGCGTCGTACAGGCCACCACCCGGTTGGGATTTGCTGTCAGTTGGGGTAGTCTGGGGCTTTCTGCTACTCACAGGAGTTCAAGATGATCCTCTCGACGACCCCCACGCTGGAAGGCAAAACCATTCGTGAATACCGCGGCATCGTGGTTGGCGAAGCCATTCTCGGCGCCAACATTTTCAAGGATCTCTTTGCCGGGATCCGCGACATCATCGGCGGCCGCTCCGGCGCCTATGAAAAAGAGCTGGCCCGTGCCCGCGACATCGCCTTCGATGAGCTGAAAGAGCGTGCCGCCGCCCTTGGCGCCAATGCGGTGGTCGGCATCGATATCGACTACGAGGTGGTGGGGCAAAATGGCAGCATGCTGATGGTCAGCATCAGTGGTACCGCCGTACTGGTGTGATGCGCCACGCAAGGGTTGCCTACAACTGCCGTCGCAGGCAGGGTCACGGATAAAGTGGATAACTGCTGGCTGCCCAAGGGCCGACAACCCGGTTGTCGGCCCTTCTCGTTTATTGATCAATTTCTGCCGTTGCCATACCAGTCGAGCTGGTCGGCCAGAGTGACCACCGAGCCGATGATGATGAGGCTCGGGCTCTTCACCTGACGGGCCAGTTCGGCCAACTGCTGCAGCTCGCCGCGCACCACCCGCTGACTGAGCTGGGTGCCTTGCTCCACCAGCGCCACCGGGGTGTGACCGGGCATGCCGTGGGTTTGCAGCGCATCCTGAATGCGGGCGGCGTGGGCCAGCCCCATGTAGAAGACCAGGGTCTGGCGTGGGGCGGCCAGTGCCGACCACTCTTGGGCGATATTACCCTCCTTGTCGTGGCCGGTGATGAACTGCACCCGCTGGGCATGATCGCGGTGGGTGAGGGGAATGCCGCTGTAGGCGGCGCAGCCCGACGCAGCCGTAATGCCCGGTACTACCGAGAAGGGGATGCCCGCCTCGGCCAGGGTTTCCAGCTCCTCGCCACCCCGGCCAAAGATAAAGGGATCGCCCCCCTTGAGCCGCACCACCTGTTTGCCGAGGCGGGCCTGCTCCAGCAATAGCTGGTTGATCGCCTGCTGGGGCACACAGTGGCGGCCCGCCTCCTTGCCAACAAAGATCCGCTCGGCATCCCGGCGCACAAGTGTCAGCACCTCCTGCGACACCAGCCGGTCATAGACCACCACATCCGCCTGCTGCAATTGCTGCAGACCGCTCAGGGTAAGCAGCCCCGCATCGCCAGGGCCAGCCCCCACCAGGGTTACGCTCCCCTTGCTCTGTGGTTGCTCATCGAGCAGCTCGGCGACACTCTGTTCGGCAGCTTGCTGCTGGCTGCGGGCCAGTTGGCGGGCGAGGCGATCGTGGCTAAAGAGCCGCTCCCAGAAGCGGCGGCGGGCCAGCTTGTCCGGAATGAGTTTGACCCGCTCGCGCAGCTTGCCCGCCAGCGCCGCGAGCTGGCCGAGGTGTTGCGGCAGCATGGCTTCAAGTTTTTCCCGCAACTGGCGGCTCAGTACCGGCGCCGCGCCTGCGCTGGAGATGGCCACCATCAGCGGCGAGCGGTCGATGATGGCGGGCATGATGGCGCTGCAGTGGGCCGGAGAGTCCACCACATTGCAGAAGATCTGGCGCAGGTTCGCCTCATGAAAGACCTGATGATTAACCTCTGGATTATTGGTGGCAGCGATCACCAGCCACTTGCCATCGAGCAGTTCGGGATGAAAATCGGCGGCGCAGACGGTCAGGCGACCCTGCTCGGCCCAGCTCATCAGCTGGGGTTCCAGGTGCGGGGCATTGATGGTGATCTTCGCCTTGGCATCGAGCAGCAGGTGCGCCTTTCGCACCGCCACCTCACCGCCGCCGACGATCAGGACCGGCTTGTTTTGCAGCTGACAGAAGAGAGGGAGAAAGTCCATAACAGGCTCCGGATGCTGGCCCGCTCGCAATGCCGCGCCGGGCGAGATAGCAGGGCGCGCCGTGACACACCCCGGATGGTCGGGGGAAAGATCCCCCGACGGGAATAAAAAAGGGGAAGGGTGATCTACGCCCGGGCCAACGACAGATCCCCACCGGTGTCGGCCACTTGATCACGCTTCCCCAAACGAGGTTTTTCCTATTGCACCGCTTTGACGTGCATGTTGGCGACGTACTGATCTTCGGCCCAGAAGATGCGGTCAGCGACCATGGCTTCCGGGTTGAGGGTGACGCCGCGCAGCACCCGATCCTTGAACTTGTGATAACCGGCCCGGTCGATAAGGTGACCCATGTGCAGGTAGATGGGTTTGCCATCCAGCATCTCGGCCTCGAACTCGAACAGGTTCCTGATCACCGCATGCAGCACCTCTTCGGTCACCCAGTTGAGAAACAGCTTGCCGGTACGGGGGGTCTTCTTGCTGGTGCGTCCCCCCAGCTTGACCATGTAGAGCTGCTTGGGATCCCGCTGCCAGGCGAGGGTCGGGCAGGCCAGTACGCATTCGCCACAGCCGATGCACTTGCTCTCCTCCTTCACCGCCTTGCCATGCTTGATGGCGAGGCAATCCACCGCGTGGTGGCTGCACGCCTTGACGCAGGCGCCGCAGCCGATGCAACGCTCGGCATTGAAGTGGATCTTTGCGATGCCGAGGATGCCGAAGTCGGCCATGTTGGCCTTGGCGCAGTCGTTGGGGCAGCCGGCGATCACCATCTTGAGGTGATAGGGGTTGGGGTAGAGATGTTTCTCCATCCGCTGAGCCAGCCCGGTGCAGTCGATATTGCCCTTCTGGCAGATGGTGTTGCCCTGACAGGCAACGATGTTGCGCCCGCCGATGGTCTGGTAACCGGCTGTGGTGTCCTCTACCTCGATGCCGCAGGTCTCCACCTCGATCTCCTTGATAAAGGGTTCGAGGGCGGCGTTGACCTTGTCCATGTCCTGATACTTGATGCCGGGCATCGCCAGCTTCTGGCGGGTGGTGAGGTGGATCAGGCCGTTGCCGTACTGTTCGGCGATCTGCTGGGCTACCGCCAGCAGGTGGGCGGGCATGATCCCGCCGGGAATACGCACGCTGATCATCGCTTCGCCGCGCACCTTGGAGAGGCGGTATTCGTTCTTGGCGCGGGCCTTGATGATGTCGATATCGAGACTCATGGTGTTCTCCCTCAGTCGATCAGATGCTGGGCCTGGTCAAAACGAAAGACCGGTCCATCCACGCAGATATAGGTGTCGCCTATCCGGCAGTGGCCACACTTGCCGACGGCGCAAGCCATGCGGCGTTCGTAGTCGACCCAGATGCGATCCTTGGGGATACCGCGCTCAAGCAGGGCGAGTACCACGAAACGGATCATGACGGGAGGGCCGACCACGATGGCCTGGATATCCTCGCTATCCGAGAGATCCAGCTGGTCGATGTAGTCGGTGACCCGGCCGATGCGAAACTGCTCGCTCTCCTTGCCCTCGTCCAGAGTGACGATGAGGTTCTGCTGTTCGGCCCAGAGTTGCATCTCGTGGCGATAGAGCACCGCCTGCTCGTTCTTGAAGCCGAGGATCATGTCGAGGGACTTCACCTGTTCCGGATGCTTGCTAAAGCGACGCAGCAGCCCCTTGACCGGGGCGACGCCGGTGCCGCCCGCCACCACGATGAGGTGCTGGTTGCGGTAGGTCTCCAGCGGATAGCCGTTACCGTGGACGCCGCGCATCCACACCTTGTCGCCCACATCGAGGGCAAACAGCGCATCGGTCAACTTGCCGACTTTGCGGATCAACAGATCCACATAACCATCGCCATAGTCGGAGACCGAGATGGGCGCTTCGCCCACGGTGGGCAGGGAGATCTCCACAAACTGGCCGTAGTGGACATCAAAGTCGCGGGAGACCCGGAAGTTCCACTCAAGCTCGGTGTGACGCTCGATGGCCAGAATGGTGTAGGCCTTGGGCAGCAGGCGATTTTCGACCACGTCCTGCTGCGGTTCTGCTGTTGCGGTTTGCTGGCACTGGCACATATCAGTTCGCCCCCTGCGCGTTGTCGGCTGCGATGGTCTGTTCGACCACATCGGTCATCTTGTTGATGATGTTGCTAAAGGAGATGTAGTGAGGGCAGCGATCGTCGCAGCGGCCACAGCCGACGCACATGTGCTCCTCTCCCTGACGGGCCTTGTAATCGTTGACCTTGTGCAGGGCGCGATAACGAAGGCGCTCGCCATGCTTGGCGCGAAAACCGTGGCCACCGGCCATGTCGCTAAAGCCATCCACCATGCAGCTGGCCCATTGGCGACGGCGCTCGCCCTGCTTGGGGTTCTCCGCATAGGTGAGGTCGTGCACGCTATAGCAGCTGCAGGTCGGGCAGGAGGTGGTACAGCGGCCGCAGCCGATGCAGCGGCTGTCGTACTCGGCCCAGACCGGATGGGCGGTGAGGATCTGGCGGATCCGCTGGGGGTCGTCACAGACGCTGTCCGGAGTGCGTACCTTGACCGGGTTGCTCTGGACAAATTCCGGGGTGAAGTCATCGGCTTCGCCCAGTTCGGCAAAGTAGCCGAGCAGCTCGGGATCCTTCACCTCAATACGGGCACCCTCATCGCTCAGACGAATGGCGGCGGCGTAGTCCTGGGTCTCGTTGCTGCCCATGGAGACGCAGAAGCAGTTCTCGAAGCTCTCGCGGCACTCCAGCAGTACCAGCTTGAGCTTGCTGCGCAGCCGGGCGTAGTAGACGTCGCTGTTCTGGCCGTTTTTCAGGTAGACCTGATCCAGCCTGCGCAGAGCGTGGATATCACAGCTGCGCAAGAACAGCAGGGTGGGCTTGGCCTCCACCTTTGATTCGCGCAGCTCCAGATTGTCGAAGTGGAACAGGGTCTGGGTGATGGGGAGCACCACCTCTTTCGGGGAGAAGTGGGACTTCTCCTGCCACACCAGCTCGGCCGGATGGCGGATGCTGTGGTAGGTGACGTTATCGGTGTCGGAGAAGCGGCCGCCCCGATATTCGGCCGCGGGCGCCATGATCCGGTAATCGGGCAGCAGCAGCTCGAACAGCTGCGCCAGCGCGGGATGGGTGAGAAGAAACGACATAAATAAACACCTTGTATGAGGGTGAGATGCCCTGGCATAGGGATGAGGCGCGGGCCGGTCAGGGTGTCTGGCACCGGTTCTGGCCGCGCTTGCCTCGCCACGGTCTGTTTTTATGACTCATGTTGCTCAACTGACCCGATTGTTATTGTGTTGGCGGCGCGAGCGTCGCGGCAGGTCGGGTCATGCCTGTAAAACCCTTATCAATTGAGCAGGGCGGCCTGATAGCCTCCGCACTTGCCCATCACGTATCCCATCTCCAGCTTGTTGATATCGCGGGTAAAACGGGAAACGGGGAAGTAGTCGGCCGGGGCGATCACCTCGATCTGGCAGTCCTCCGGCGGATTGGCGATAAAATCGAGCGCCTCGTTGTAGCTGCGATCCCGCTGCTCCAGCGCCTGTGCCAGCGCGGGGCGGGTCTTGAGCAGGGTACGGATCATCCAGGGGAAGGGCATCGGCTTGAGCCGATAGCCAAGGGGCTCGGAGAGGATCACCGTCAGGTGACGGGCACCGCGGCGGTAGGCCTCGATCACCGGGATGGAGTCGGCCACCCCGCCATCTGTCATCGGTACCCCGTGCACCTCTGGGTATTCGTGGGAGGCGAGGGGAATGGCGCAGCTGGCGGGCAGCACCTCGTTCATGTTCTCCGGCTTGACCCGGATGTACTCCGCCTTGCCGGTCAGGGTATTGGTCACCACCGCATAGAAGGGGATGCCGGTCTCCCGGTAGGCGTGAATGTCGAGGGGATACTTGCGGCAGCTGGTGTTCCACAGCCAGTGGATGTCCACCAGATTGCCCCCCTTGGCAAAGCGCAGGGGGTCCATAAACTGCTGGCTGCACGCCAGTTTGGTCAGGATCTCGTGGCTGCGGCCATGCTGGCTGGCGAGATAAGCCAGCAAGTTGGTGGCCCCCGCCGAGACGCCGATGGCGAAGTCAAATGGGCGATAGTCATGCTCGATAAACGCATCCAGCACGCCGCTGGCAAATATGCCGCGCATGGCGCCGCCTTCTACAACCAATGCGCTGGGGGATGCGTTTTTGTTCATGACAGGCACCTCATTGATAAGTCAGAGAGAAAAAGTGGGAAAGAGAACGTCCGGGCTGTCAGGCCGACCGTTCTGACAACCAACCGGGGTTGGCCATCGCAATGAGGTCATTCTAGGAAGGGGATGGTGTTTAGAATATCTGTTAATAATGAATCAAGTGTTTTGTATTTCTAAACGATGGTGATAAACCCGTTGTGATCAAAGGGGTTGTGTAGGAGTCTCAACGACTCTGTGATGGCTGGATATTGGCAAGGATGAGTGTGTCATGACGTTATTGGTTCCCCCGCTGCTTAAACGTGGCGATACCATCGCTTTTTTCTCCCCCTCCAGCGCGGCGACCGCTTGGGCACCCAACCGTTTTGCCCGCGCAAAAGCCTTTCTTGAGGGGCAGGGCTTTAGGCTCAAGGCGGGCAGCCTCACCGGCCAGCAGGATCACTGGCGATCCGGCTCCATTGCCGCGCGGGCCGAGGAGCTCAACGCCCTTATTCGCGACCCAGAAGTGCGCTGCATCATGTCGGTGATTGGCGGCAGCAACTCCAACTCCCTGCTGCCCTACCTCGATTTTGATGCGCTGAGGCGCGATCCCAAGATCATCGTTGGCTACTCCGATGTGACGGCCCTGCTGCTCGGCATCCACGCCCAAACTGGCCTGGTTACCTTTTATGGCCCGGCGCTGGTGGCCTCCTTTGGCGAGTTGCCGCCGCTGGTGGATGAGACGCTGGCCAGTTTTTTACAGATTGCGTTGGCCGATGAAGCTGGCGTCCCCTGCACGCTGCCTACGCCAGCGCAGTGGAGCGATGAACGGCTGGACTGGGAGAATCAGACCCGGGCCAAGCGCTGCCAGCCCAATCGGCTGAGCTCGGTGGGTTCTGGCCGGGTTGAGGGGCGGCTGATGGGTGGCAACCTCAACACCATGGCGGGGATCTGGGGCTCCCCCTATATGCCAGCCATCGAGTCTGGTGACATTCTGCTGCTGGAAGACAGCCTGAAATCTGCCGAGACGCTGGAGCGCTCCTTCGCCCACCTCAAGCTGTGCGGGGTGTTTGAGCGGATCGGCGCGCTTATCCTCGGCAAGCACGAGTTGTTCAACGATCAGTGCAGCGGCAAGCGCCCCCTCGATATCCTGCTGGAGGTGGTGGGGGAGCCGAACTTCCCCATTCTGGCGGAGTTTGACTGCGCCCATACCCACCCCATGCTGACGTTGCCGCTGGGTATCGAGGTGGCGCTCGATCTCGACCGCCAGCAGCTCACCTTGCTGGATCCCTGGTGGGATGACTGTTGAGGCTATGTTGCCAAGGGAGATGAAGCACACATGCTATGTGCTGAAGAGGATTGATGAATGCTCGACACCGCCCATCAAGGGTAGTTTGCGGCAACAAGCGCGACTCGGGAGCGCGCTTGTTGCCATTGGCTGGATTACCAGCGGTAGGTTTTCAGCAAGGCCTCCAGTTTTTGACACTGCTCGACCAGCTGGATACTGGCGAGGTTGGCGGCATGGGCCTGACCCAGAGTGTCATTGGACGTATTGCGAATGTCGCTGACCGCGTGATCCACTTCGCTGCAGACCCTGTCCTGCTCTTCTGCTGATTGTGCCATCTGGGCGTTGAGGTCATTGATGCTGGCAATGCGTCCAATGATGTTTTGCATGGCCGCCAGGGTTGCCTCTGTCTTGCTGATGCTCTCACCGGCTTTGCTTTTTGCATCCCCGATCACCACAACGGCGCTTTGGGCCTCGTTTTGCAGGGCGGCGATCATCTGGGAGATCTCCTCGCTGGCGGCGCGGCTACGGTTAGAGAGGGCCCGCACTTCATCGGCTACCACCGCAAAGCCACGGCCCTGCTCGCCGGCCCTGGCCGCTTCAATGGCGGCGTTGAGGGCCAGCAGGTTGGTCTGATCGGCAATCCCCTTGATCACCTCAAGCACACCGTCAACGGCGAGGCAGCGGCTATCGAGTTGCTGGATCACCTGATCCACCCGATCAATTTCTGCCGACATCTCGCCCATATCTATGATGGAGTGCTGGGCGAGGCGGCTGGTATTGGCGGCATCCTGATTGGTGAGGGCGGAGAGCTCGGCGCTCTTGCGGGCATGTTCGCGCACTTCGTGGGAGCTTGCCGCAAGCTCGCTTACAGCGGCGGCAACCTGAGTGGTCATCGACTCTTGCTGACGGGCCGAGTTTTCTGTCTGGGTCGCCACCTGACGGATCTGGCTCGACTCCTGATAGAGCTGATGGGTCGCACCTTCTACTTCCTGCAGGCTGTGCCTGAAGCCCTGCACCATCTCATTGACGGCACGGGTCATCTGGCCCAGCTCATCCTGACTCTGGTTGAGCAGGGGGATAGCGAGGTTACGCTCTTTGGCCATCTGGAGCATGGTACGTTGCAGTTGCCGCAGCGGGTGTTTTACATAGCGTTGCAATACCCACCACAGCAGGCCGAAACCGAGGCTGAAGACAAGGGCCAGACTGCCGCTCAGGATCAGGTTGTTGTGGCGGATCTCGCCGAAGGTATGGCTGAGATCGTAACTGATCCGCACCGCTCCCATGACAGTGCCTTCAGGCACTTGATGGCAGGTGGTGCACTGGGTACCGCGATACTCCTTGTAGGCTTTGAACGGCTTGATCAGGGTGAGCTGGTTACCCTGTTGCTGCAGGATGGTTTCCCCCTGATTGATGGCGCGTTCGTCGAAGCTGTCCTGGGCTTTCTGGTCCGGGAAACCCGGGCCAAACAGGTTGCTGACGGCCGGGGCTCGAACCAGACGAGCCTCGACAATGCCCGCTTCACTCTTGAGTTTGGTCTGCACTATCTGCCGGTTGGCCATGCCACCTGTCATCATCAGCACGTTGACCTGATCCATATAGGTGTTGGCCATGCTCTCAACCTTCTCCTCTGCCAGCCGGATGGCGAGATCCCGTTGCAGCCAGGCAGAGAGCTCGAAGCTGAGGCCAAAGGTGGTGCTGATGACCAGCGCAAGAGGGAGAAAGATTTTCCAGTTCAGGGAGAGGTTATGCATAGTCGGGGCGTTCCATGCGTTGTTGTGTTTTATCTGTTCCAGCTTCATCTGAGCGTAGGCGAGGAGAGCAAGAATGATGGTTCTCTATCGGCACACCATAACCGCTCTTTAGTAAATAATCTGTTAAGAAGATCGGTAATGCTGGTTGCCAAAATGACTTCGACGAGCTGCACGGCTCTGCGGGTTGATCCAGAACAAAATGCCGGTAACGATAATCGTTATCATTGTCATTATTTACTAAATAGTGACCACCATGAATCTGACCCCTTCCATGACCGGTATCTCCTCGCCGGATCCCCTCAAGTTTGCCTTTAGCGCCAAGACCTCGGCCCACGCCAGTCGGGGAGGGATGCGCCCCTTCCCGCTGGATGAGGCTGGCTGGCAGAGCTGGTGGCAGCGAGAGAGTGAAGCTGAGGAGCGCGCCCTCTACATCCATATTCCGTTTTGCCGCAAGCGCTGCAGCTTCTGCAATTTCTTTGAAAATGGCGCCAACCCGGCGCGGATCAACCGCTATGTCAACGCTCTGTGCGCCTCCCTTGCGCAGGCGGCTGACACCCCGCTGGCGCAGAGCATGCCATTTTCAGCCGTCTATGTGGGGGGCGGTACGCCGACCGACATGAGCGCCGACGAGCTGGCCATGCTGGCCGCCGTGATCCGCCGTTTTCCGTTGTCGGCCGATGCCGAGGTGACGCTGGAGGGGCGGCTCAACGGCTTTGATAATGAGAAATGGCAGGTGGCGCTGGCCGGGGGCTTCAACCGCTTCTCATTCGGGGTGCAGAGCTTTGATACCCGGGTTCGTCAGCAGGCGGCCCGTTTCGATGACAGGGAGACGCTGCTGACCCGTCTGGGTGAGCTGACCCGGGATGATGCGGCTGTGATCGTGGCGGATCTCATCTTTGGTCTGCCCGGTCAGGATGATGCCGTGTGGCAGCAGGATATCCGCGATGTGATGGCGAGCGGTGTACACGGGGCCGATCTCTATCAGCTCATCGCCATGCAGGGCACCAATCTGGAGCGGGCGCAGGAGAAGGGCACCCTGGATTGGCTCGCCGATGGCCAGCAGCGGGCGGCCATGTATGCCTATGGCGGGGCGCAACTGGAAGCCCACGGCTGGGAGCGTCTCTCTTGCAGTCACTGGCGGCGCAGTCCGGCCGAGCAGAGTCGTTATAACCAGATGGCCAAGCGCGGTGCGGAGATCCTCCCCTTTGGCGCCGGTGCGGGGGGCAGCATTCTTGGCCACGGCTTGATGTATGGACGGGATCTGGCCCCCTGGCACGACGCGCTGGCCAGTGGCAAGCGGGCGCCCGGGATGGTGATGGGGCGCAATCCCAATGCAAGGATGGACGGTCTGCTGCGCGGTGCCCTCGACAGTGGCGTGCTGGCGCTGGATCGTCTGCCGGTCTCCTTGCGTGCTCATCTGATGCCGCTCTTCTCGGCCTGGCAGCAGCATGGCTTGGCCGAGATAAGCCATGAGCGACTGCAACTCACCCTTGCCGGACGCTTCTGGAACGTCAATATGCAGGCTGGCTTGTTCGAGTTCCTGCAGCTCAATCCGCTCGATGGTTCAGCGCCGCCCAGCCATGGTACCGCCGCGGTGCGCCATTCGCTGGTCTGAGCCCGAGTGGAGCATTTACACGGCTCCGTGTGATCCACAACGAAAGAGGGAGCCTTGCAGGCTCCCTCTTTTGGCTTGGCAGTTAGCGTCGTGCGAGCTTACTCGTCGCTGCTCTCCTGATAGCTGTCGCGCATTGCTTTGGGCAAGCGGCGCATTGGCGCAAAGCCGATATCCTCGCCCACCACTTCCCGCTTGCGGGACTTGTTTTGAGGAGACTGGGCGGGCTTCTTGGAGGCATCATCCTTGGCTTTGCCCTTGCCCGCGGCTGGCTTGCCCTTGGCATTGCTGCTCTTGGCGTTGGCATGACCGCGAGCCCGAGGCGGGTTCTGCACCGGCTTGCTGCCCGGCAGAGTCTGGCGACTCGGCTTGCCGCTTGGCTCATACCCTTCCAAGATCTCCACGGACAGGGATTGGCCGATCAGGGCTTCGATCGCCTTGAGCTGACCCAGCTCGTCCTGACTGACCAGCGAGATGGCCTCGCCGCCACGACCGGCGCGGCCGGTACGGCCGATACGGTGGATGTAATCCTCCGCCATCTGGGGCAGTTCAAAGTTGATCACGTAGGGCAGTTGATCGATATCGAGACCGCGGGCGGCGATATCGGTCGCTACCAGCACCCGCACCTCGCCACTGCGAAAATCGGCCAGCGCCCGGTTGCGGGCACCCTGGCTCTTGTCACCATGGATCGCCACGGTATTGAGACCATCTTTTTGCATCTGCTGTGCGAGGCGGTCGGCGATCTGCTTGGTGCGAACAAACACCAGCACCCGCTGCCAGTTGCCACGGCCAATCATGTGGGAGAGCAGCTCGCGGCGGCGTTCCCGATCCACCTGAATGATGCGTTGGGTTACCTGCTCGGCAGCAGTATTGCTGGGGTCAACCTCGATCAGGGTGGGGTCGTTCAGCAGATCATCCGCCAGCGCCTTGATGTCGTTTGAGAAGGTGGCAGAGAAGAGCAGGGTTTGCCGCTCTGCAGGCAGCGCCTTCATGATGCGGCGGATGTCGACGATAAAGCCCATGTCGAGCATGCGATCCGCTTCATCCAGCACCAGCACTTCCAGCTGGCTCAGGATCAGGGCGCCCTGGGTCAGCAGATCCAGCAGACGGCCCGGGGTGGCGACCAGAATGTCCACCCCCAGCTTGATGGCGTCCAGATTGGGCTTGATGCTGACACCGCCATAGGCGATCAGAGTCTTGAACGGCAGGTGGTGGGCATACTTGATGATGCTCTCTCCCACCTGTGCCGCCAGTTCGCGGGTCGGGGTCAGTACCAGTGCGCGTACCTGACGACGGCCACGACCGTGGTTGGCCAGCAGACGCTGCAACATCGGCAGGGTGAAACCGGCCGTTTTGCCTGTGCCTGTCTGAGCGCCGCCGAGCACATCCTGACCGGCCAGAATGGCCGGAATCGCTTGCTGCTGGATAGGGGTTGGCTGTTCGTAACCCAGCTCCTTGACGGCCCGCAGAATATGCGGAGACAGACCCAGTTCGTTGAATGACATGTTCGAGAGAAACTCCTGAGATGAGCCTTTGGCTCAACGGGTAGCCAGCATATTGGGGCCAGCCACGATATGGAAAAGATAGTGGGGCCGTAATATAGCAAAAGAGCGGCCGCTGCGCAGTAGCTGTTGTACCGGCCGCTCTTTTGTATCGCGAAAAGCAATCAGAGCAGGTCGCGGATGGGGGTGACCAGACTCTCCGGCTTGGTGGTGGGAGCAAAGCGGTCAACCACCTTGCCATCACGGTCGATCAGGAACTTGGTGAAGTTCCACTTGACGTTTTCGAGCCCCAGCAGCCCCGGTTTCTCTTTCTTGAGCCATTGATAGAGGGGGTGGGCCTGTTCACCGTTGACATCGCACTTGGCCATGATGGGGAAGCTGACCGGATAATCGAGAGAGCAGAAGCGAGCGATCTCGTCCGCATCCCCCGGCTCCTGATTGCCGAACTGGTTGCAGGGGAAGCCCAGGATCACCAACCCCTCTGGCCCCAGCTCGCGATAGAGGGCTTCCAGCCCCTCGTATTGAGGAGTAAAGCCACATCGGCTAGCCACATTGACCACCAGTACCACCTTGCCCGCCAGTTGAGTCAGCGGGTAGGGGGTACCATCCAGTCGTTGCAAAGTGAGATCGGGCAGAGGCATAAGAAGCTCCTTTCGTGGGTGATGCGCGGGTTGTGCCGTGAGTGGTTCGGTCGGTGACAGAGACAAGCGCCGGATGAACAGCAACATGGCGATGCGGATACGGTATCGGCTGGCTCTTGGTACCGCAAGGAGGCCGCGGCGCCTCCTCGTCCCGATTGCAAGGGTCATCACAGTTTCGACAGCCAATACGCTCCTTGGCAGAGCGGGATCACAACTGGCGACAAAAATGCGGGGAGGCGGGCAGCAACTCGCGTATTGATGTTGGGACTTCTCAAGAGAAGCAAACCGGTTTGTGACTTTGCCGGTAAGTCGCTACAAAGCGCCCTCTCTCCACTCATTGTGAGCCAATCTTGGACTATCAAGCTGCCATGGATGCCATTTACACCCGGGGATGGGTGATAGTGGATGATTTTTTGACCGCCGCCGAGGTGGATGCCCTCAAAGCCTGTTTGCCAGGCGAATGGCAACCGGCCGGGATCGGCCGTGACGCCCTGCATCAGGGCAATCCCGATATTCGCCGTGACCAGATCCACTGGCTGGAGCCCTCCCTCGGTGCGCCGGTGGCTGACTACCTCGCCCGGATGGAGTCCCTGCGTCTTGCCGCCAACCGGATGCTGATGCTGGGATTGTTCGACTACGAGGCCCACTTCGCCCGCTATCGCAGCGGGGATTTTTACGCCACCCATCGGGATGCCTTTGCCGGTCGCTCCAACCGCCGTCTTACCACCGTGTTTTACCTCAACAACGACTGGCTGCCCGAAGCGGGTGGAGTGCTGCGCATGTATGACGACAAGGAGCAGTTTCTGATGGATGTCAGCCCCAAGGGGGGGCGGCTGGTCATGTTTCTCTCCGAGGAGTTTCCCCACGAGGTACTGCCTGCCAATCAGGAGCGCTACAGTATTGCCGGCTGGTTTCGGGTCAATGGCAACGGCATGGGAAGGGTCGATCCCCCGCGCTGAGGGGCAATGTGTCCCGATTTTGACACAGGGGAGGCTTTTCACTGCAAGAAGTGGGGTCATGGGTCTCCCATCAGCTGACAAGGGTTGATCTCCCTTGCTACACTGGCGCGCACTTATGTTCGTATCTGGCTTCGTCCGGTTTTTATGGTGGTTGGCTTATCAAATGGTCATGACGAGGCCGCTTTTCCCAAGGGATCACATCTAATGAAGAACATGCATGTCTTGCTGCTGTGCGGCGGCGGTGGCTCCGAGCACGAGGTTTCTCTGCGCAGCGCCAATTTCCTCGAGCAACAACTGGGCCTTCTGCCCGGTGTCGAAGTGACCCGCGTCGAGATGTTCGCCGATCGCTGGCTCAGTGCCGATGGCCGCGAGTGCAAGCTGGGGCTCGACAAGCTGCTTTCGTTTGACAGCGTGGCCCGTCCGGTGGATTACGTGGTGCCCTGCATCCACGGCTACCCGGGTGAGACCGGCGATCTGCAATCCTTCCTCGAACTGGCCGGATTGCCTTATCTCGGTTGCGATGCCGAGGCGAGCAAGATCTGCTTCAACAAGATCAGCACCAAGCTGTGGCTCTCCGCCATCGGCATTCCCAACACCCCGTACCTGTTCCTGACCGAGCAAAATGAGGCGGCGCTGGCCGAGGCCAAAGCTGCGCTGACCAAGTGGGGAAAGGTCTTTATCAAGGCGGCCTCCCAGGGTTCTTCCGTTGGCTGCTACTCCGCCAGCAACGAAGCGGATCTGGTAAAAGGCATTGCCGATGCCTTCGGTTACTCCGAACAGGTTCTGATCGAGAAAGCAGTCAAGCCGCGTGAGCTGGAAGTGGCGGTTTACCAGTATGGTGACGAGCTGGTGGCGACTTATCCGGGCGAGATCTGCGTGCCGCAGGACAAGTTCTACACCTATGAAGAGAAGTACAGCAGCGCCAGCCATACCGAGACGGCACTGCGTGCCGAGGGGCTGACCCAGGCGCAGGCCGATGCGATCCACGAGTATGCCCTCAAGGCGTTCCGTCAGCTGAAACTGACCCATCTCTCGCGCATCGACTTCTTCCTGACCGAGGAGGGGGAGATCCTGCTGAATGAAATCAACACCTTCCCGGGCATGACCTCCATCTCCATGTTCCCGAAACTGCTGGAGCATCACGGTCACCGTTTCTCTGACTACCTTGAGCAGATCCTGCGCAAGGCCAGCTAAGCGCGCTCTCCCGCTCGCGGGATGAAGCAGAACCCAATAAAAATCCCCGCCAATTGGCGGGGATTTTTTTATGTCTTTATCAAGCTGGATAGACCTGTCTGAGGGATAAACCGGCGGGGAGGGGATGACTCTTCCCCGCCTGTTGCTAGCTGTGGGTGTTACCGGCGGTTAGCCGCGAGCCACCCGAAAGCGCACGCTGCGGGAGTGGCAGGGCGCCAGTTCGCCAAACTCGCCAGCAGCCAGCTCAAGGGGCAGGGGCTGCTCATCCATCCGCACCGCTTGCCACTCGCTCAGGGCGTGTTCGCTGGTCACCTTGCCCCCTTCCAGTGCCGCTTGCTCGCTCGGGTTGTAGACCCGGACCACCAGCGCCTCTTCATCCTCGGCTTTTTTCAGGGCGCTCAGCACCGGACCGGAGGGATCCATGGAGAGCAGACTGAAGTGCAGCGGGGTGGTGAAGCTCGCCTTGTTGAGCTTCATGGCATCGAACGGGATCTTGTTGTAGCAGCGCACCGGGGTGAGGTAGCGGCGCGCCGCCTGCATCACGTTGGCGCTGATGTGATCGCCGGCAAACGCCAGTAGGCTGAAACGGCAGCTGAGTTTGCCACGCACCTGGGAGTCCGGGGTGGGCAGCTTGATGCCGGAGGGGCGACCCGGGCGCAGCAGCAGCTCCTCTTTACCGAGTACGCCGACCCCGCGCAGCAGGGTGAGTGCCAGGGTGTCGCACTGCTCACCGATCACTTCAAACTCGCGCAGACCGTCGCTCAGCACCGCCAGTCCCTGCTTGCCATCTTGCAGGGCGACGAAGTTCATCAGCTGCCAGACCGGAATGGGGGCCTCTTTCCACCCTTCTGCCTCCCAGTTCGCCATGGCGCTGTCGCGGGTAGGGCGGGTGATGCAGCCAAACTGGTTGTCAGAGACCACCGTGTCGCTCGGGAAGGGGGTGGGGATCAGCACTCGCACCCGGTGGTCATCAGCCTGATTGTCGAGCTCCAGCTCGATATCGATACGCGGGCACTGATGCGCCAGGGTGATGCGGCAGATGACATCAAGGTGGCCGCTGCACTGGCGGTTGGCGCGCTCGGCGAGGTTGGCAGGCAATGCCATACGCAGTTTGAGTGTAGCGATGCTCTGCCACGCCTGATGGGTGACCTCGCGGGTCACCGCAAACTCGGTGGAGTAGCGCAGCCACTCGTCCCGCGATGGCGAGTAGTCATACTCGTCGCCATCATCTGAACCCTCTTCCAGCGTGAGCACCTGATCAAAGGTGGTGCCGCGCAGCTTGTCCAGGATCTGCAAAGTGCCGTTGTCATTGAGGGCGATGCGGTAAAAATCGTTCTCCAGCAGCTCGCCGCTGGCCGTCACCGGCTGCTCCAGTCCCGGCTGGTTGCCCTCGATATGGAGAGTGCAATAGCCCATGGCGGGCAGGGGATGACAGAGCTGGATGTCGTACTCCATAAAGGGGTCGTAGTTGCCGTAGTGCACGATCTGTCTGTCCACCAGACCCGGGTCAATCTCCCGCTTGGCGCGGATGAAATAGGGGACCGGCTGGCCCGCTTCATCGCGCAGGGCAAAGGATTGGGCGCGAATGCGGATGCTGGTGTTAATCACCTCCTGACGGGGGAAGGGCATCAGGTTGAACAGGCAGAGCTTGTCGGCCACCTGTACGCCGTCTTCACACAGCGCCACCGGCATGTTGTCGACAATCTTGCGCATGTAGAAGCGGATCAGGTTCTCGGCCATGTCGTCGGCCAGAATGAAGCGGGTCATCACCTCCTGATGCACCTTGTCGCTGCAGCAGCAGCCGATGCTATCGTGGGCGTGGTTCTTCATGATCTCCTTCCACATCTTCTCAAGCAGCCCATGGTGGTACTCGAAGCCGAGCGCCCAGGCGATGCTCGCCAGCGGCTCGAGGATGTTGACGATCTTGTTCTCGATGGCGGCGTGGGCCAGCTTGATGTCCATCCGGGTGGAGGAGATGGTGCGGTGTACCCGCATGTATTTGCCGTCGTTGAACTCCCCCTTGAGGGTGGCCAGTTGGTCGCGGCACGCCTCGATGCGCTCGAAGACCTGCTCGAAGCGGCTCATGTGGAATTCACGCTGGGGGTAGATCTCCCGCAGCTTGTCGATGATGGCGAAGATGTTCTGTTGCAGCGGCATCTGGTCGTGGCCGTTGGGCAGCAGGATATCCTGGGTCACCGAGGCCTTCTCCAGCACCTCGAAGTAGGATTCGAGCCGCTTGCGCAGGCCCGCCTCATCTTCCGGCAGGTACTTGCCGATGGCGTAGCCGAGCGGCAGTACCTGGGCGGTCACCTCGCTGCCATCGTTGCTCTGCCAGAGGAACTCGGTCTTGTCGGTGCCGTGGCGCTCGGAGCAGCCACGCCAGAACATGGCCCGATCGATCCCGAAGCCATTGAAGATGTGGGGCAACTGGGAGGACATGCCGAACGAGTCGGGCAGGTAACCGATCTTCATCGGCTCGCCAAGGCTAAGGCAGTCGCGCATCCCGTAGAGCAGGTTGCGCAGGATGGACTCGCCGCTCACCTGCATGGTGTCGGTCTGGGTGTACCAGGGGCCGATGATGAGCTTGCCCGCTTCCACCAGCGCCTTCACCCGGCCCTTGTTCTCGGGCTGGATGGCGAAGTAATCCTCCAGCACCGCAGTCTGGCCGTCCAGCACATAGAACTTGTAGTCGGGGTCGGATTCAAGACGCGCCAGGATCTCCGCCATGTTGTTGACCAGCAGGATGCGGGACTCCTCGGTGGTGAAGTACCACTCCCGATCCCAGTGCATGTGCGGCGTGATGTGAACTCGTGAAACAGTCATGACAATGATCCTTTGCTGACGCACGGCGGCCCTTGCCTGCCGTGCGGAAAAATAGTCTGTTGAAAAAACGGTGGTGAAGATGAGCCTTACTCTGCGGCAACCACCTGATAGGTGCCGCGCTGCATGGCGTGACGGCGCCAGCCGATCAGCACCACAGTGGAGATGAGGGTGCCCACCAGCGCCGCACCGAGCCAGACGGCGGCAGCCATCAGGGCGCCATGGCCGCCATCGAGGAGCAGGAAGAGGGAGAAGATGCCGGCCCCCGGGGTGGAGAGACCAATCCCCATGGCTCCCACCATGGCGCCGGTGACCACCGAGCCTGCGAGGAAGGAGCCGATCACCCGGATTGGATCTTCGATGGCCATAGGAATGGCGCCCTCGGTGATCCCCGCCAGCCCCAGCAGCCAAGTGGACTTGCCGGTCTCGATCTCGAAGGTCTGGAACAGGCGTGGCGCCAGCAGGGTGGAGGCGGTGACGGTAAAGGCCGAGACCATCTTGACTGCGCCGAAGATGGCGTAGGGGCCGTAGACCCCGTTGGCCATGGCGCCGAGGCAGAAGGCGTAGGCCGCCTTGTTGACCGGGCCGCCAAGGTCAAACGAGCACATAAAGCCGAGCAGGGCGCCCAGTACCAGCGCGTTGGTGCCGGAGAGGCCGTTGAGCCACTCGGTAAGGCTGTTGTTGAGCCAGGCCACCGGTTGGCCGATGACAAACAGCATCAGGCTGCCTGCCACCAGGGTGCCGATCACCGGATAGAGGTAAAAGGTGAGAAAGCCGTTGAAGTTGGGGCTGAGGCGCACATGCTGCTTGACCCAGCGCATCAGGTAACCGGCGATCAGGCCACCGACCACGCCACCGAGGAAACCGGAGCCAATCATGTTGGCGGCCAGTCCCGCCGCAAAGCCCGGGCCCAGCGCCGGTTTGTCTGCCAGCGAATAGGCGGTATAGGCCGCCAGCACCGGCACCATCAGGGTGCCCAGCATGCCGCCGCCGAGTTTTCGGTACATCCAGAGCCAGGAGTTCTCGGTATCAAACAGATGTTGCAGGCCGAAGATCTGGGCCAGCAGCACAGAGACGGCGAGCACGGTACCGCCCGCCACGATGAGCGGTACGGCAAAGGATATGCCGCTCAGCAGCGCCTGTTTAAGCTCGGTCTTGAGGCTCACCTTTTTGCCGGTCTGCGCGTCGCTCTGGCTGGGGCTGGTTTTCGGGGCGGTGCGACCGGCCTTGGCCGCTTCCAGCGCCTCATTCATGATCCGCTCGGCATGGCGGATGGGCTCGGCCACCGGTGTCTCGATCCGGGGGATACCGGCGAAACGCTCCTGCTCCTTGATGGCCACCTCGGCGGCGAAGATGCAGGCCACTGCGGCATCGAGCGCCTCTTGTGGCAGGCGATCCTCGATGCCATTAGCACCCTGCTTCTCGACCAGTACCCGAATACCCAGCTTGCGGCCCGCCTTTTCCAGATACTCGGCAGCCATATAGGTGTGGGCGATCCCCGCCGGGCAGGCGGTGACACAGACCACAGTGGGTTTATTTGTATCTAACTTGTCTTCTTTTTCTGGTTGCTTGCCACTATCCCCTTCACCATCAAGCAGTGCCATCAGTTGCTCGACACTTTGAGCCGCCAGCACGGCCTCGCGGGTATCGTCATCCACCAGAGCGGTGGTGAGGGTGGTGAGCAGCTGCATATGGGTGGAGCCCGCCTGATCGGTCGGGATCGCCAGCATGAAGATCAGGTTGACCGGCTCGGGGCCGTCGATCCCCTCCCAGCCCAGCTCCTCGCTCAGGGTAGCGACGGCAAAGGCCGCTTCGCGCACCGCATCGCACTTGCCGTGAGGTACCGCAAGCCCTTCGCCAAGGGCGGTGGGGCCCTGTGCCTCGCGGGCCATGACCGCAGCCAAAAAGGCGGCCTTGTCGTGCAGCTTGCCGGCCTGATCGAGCCGATCAGCCAGGGCATGAATGGCCGCATCCCGATCGGCAAACCGGGTTTGCAACGTGATGAGATGGGGGCCGGTAAGACTGGTCAGATTCATGATGATCCTCTGTCAGGTTGGCTTGCCAGCAAGCCGTCATGGTGAAAGTGACAGCGATGCTAACAAACCGGCCGACTGATTTTTGTGAGTGGTATCATACAATTCGTTATTTGTATTGTTTTTGTATTGTTTGGTCAAGGTGATTTGTTAGGTCAAATGGGGCCGAGCCGTTTTGTCTGCCGGGTAACTGGGGTAGAATGACGCCTCTTCCATTTATCATGGCGCAGAGCCGACGAGGTGGCCTTTCGTGTCGAAAAAACCCATGTATCGCCAGATAGCCGACACCATCCAGCAGTGGATTGCGCAAGGGGAGCTGGCCCCCGGCGATGCCCTGCCCACCGAAGCCGAGCTGCGCGAGCAGTTCGGGGTGAGCCGGGTGACGGTGCGCCAGGCCCTCAAGCAGCTGACCGAACTCAACGTCATCGAGAGCATTCAGGGCAGCGGCAGCTATGTGCGGCAGGAGAAGGTGAACTACGACATCTATCAGCTCACCAGCCTCTATGAGAAGGTGACCGATCCGGCGGCCGAGACCCACAGTGACATTCTCGCCTTCGAGGTGATCAAGGCGAGCAGTGAGTTGGCCGAGCGGCTCAATCTGCTGGAAGGGGCGCTGGTCTACTACGTCAAGCGGGTGCGCTTTATTCGCCAGATCGCGGTAACGCTGGAGGAGACCTGGATGCCGCTCGCCCTCTTCCCCGATCTCAGCTATGCGGTGATGCAGGGCTCCAAGTACCACTACATCGAAGAGGTGAAGCAGCTGGTGATTGACCGCAGCGAGCAGGAGATCATTCCGGTGCTCCCCTCGGCGCAGGTGGTGGAGGCGCTCGGTATCGACCCTGCCAAGCCCATTATCGAGAAGGTCTCCCGTGGCTTCTTGCAAGATGGCACCGTGTTCGAGTTCAGTCGCAACTTCTTCAAGAGCGATGATTACAAGTTCACCCTGGTCGCCCGCCGTACCAAGGGGTGAGCGGGCGCCAGCGCCCGAGATAAAAAAGGCCACCACCCTGTTTGCGGTGGTGGCCTTTGTTTTTGGCTGATTGCCGGGCTGAATCGCAGATTGGCTGGTGGTTTGATGCAGCCGATCTACTGCGCAGAGTCTTTGATAACTTCCTCGACCCGCACCTGCAGGCTCCCTTGTGCCAGGGTGGTGATGAGCTGATCGCCGCTGCTGACCTGAGCGGCGCGGCTGATGACTTCACCACGCGCAGTACGGGTGATGGAGTAGCCGCGCCCCAGAGTAGCAAGCGGGCTCACCCCGTCGAGGCGGGCGGTGAGCATGGCGAGGCGGTGGCTCGCAAGGTCTTTCCGCTTGGCAATCAGGGCATGAAGCCGCTCCTCGGCGAGCTGGTGGCGGCGCTTGCCGGCTGCAAGGAGGCGCTCCGGGCTCTTGCCCTGCAGGCGCAGCTCAAGGTTGGTGAGGCGCCGCTCACCCTGATGCAGCCGCTGGCGCAATAGCTGTTGCAAACGGGTGGAAAGCTCGTCGAGGCGCTGGGACTGCTGCTCCAGCCGCCGCTTCGGATCCTGATGGTCGAGCCGCTTTTGCAGCAGGATGAAATCGTGGCGGGCGGCGGTCTGCTGGCGACTCATCGCCTGCAGCAGTCGCTGCTTGAGGTGGGCGAGGCGCTGGGCACGGGCGCTCTGATCCGGCGCCACCAGCTCGGCGGCGGCCGACGGGGTAGGGGCGCGCAAGTCGGCGGCAAAGTCGCTGATGGTGACATCCACCTCGTGGCCCACCGCGCTCACCACAGGTATGGCGGAGTGGGCAATGGCGCGCGCCACCGCCTCTTCGTTAAAGCACCAGAGATCTTCAAGCGATCCACCGCCGCGCCCGACGATCAGCACATCCACCTCGGCGCGTCGGTTCGCTTTGGCGATCGCCGCGACGATCTGGCTGATGGCGGCGCTCCCCTGCACCTGAGTCGGGTAGATAAAGACCGGCAGATCCGGCGCACGCCGTTTGAGCACGGTGAGCATATCGTGCAGGGCGGCGCCGGTGGCGGAGGTGATAAGGCCCACCGCCCGCGGTTCGCGGGGCAGCGGCCGCTTGCGGCTTTCGTCAAACAGCCCCTCGGCGCCGAGGCGGCGCTTGAGCTCTTCAAAACGCAGGGCCAATACGCCGTCGCCCGCCGGCTGCATCGACTCGATGATCAGCTGGTAGTCGCCGCGCGGCTCATAGAGAGAGACCCGCGCCTGCACCAGCACCTGCATGCCATCCTGCGGGCGGAAGGCCACCCGTCGGTTGTTGCCCTTGAACATGGCGCAGCGCACCTGCGCCGACATGTCCTTGAGGGAGAAGTACCAGTGGCCGGAGCTTGGCATCGCCAGATTGGAGAGCTCGCCGGTCAGCCACACCAGCCCCAGATCCTGCTCCAGGATCATGCGCACGGCGCTGTTGAGGCGGGTGACGGTAAAGACCTGCTGTTGCCTGTTTTGGCCGGATTCGTTGCGATAGTTCAAGGCGGTTCCTGCGCACGGTTCCTCGCCAGCGAAGGCGGAGGAGAGAAACAATGTCGCCATCTTACCCCACTTCACCTCGTCCGCCGAGTCAATGGATCAGGTTGGTCACTCCTCCCTGCAAATCGGTGTTGCATGGAAATGAAAGCGCTATCAATCACATACAGCCAATAGCGAAGTCGATGGTGGTCACATTTTGCGCGCATTCGCCATGAATTGGTTATGGGGAACTCTAGACTGATCGGGCTCATCCGAAGGCGGGACGTTGCGGATGGGGGAATGCCGGGGCACACCGGCATCACACACAAAACAATGAAAATAAAGGACTATCAATGGCTAGATGGATACTCGCGGCCGGATTGTTGGGAACCCTGATCACGGCGCCGACGTCGGCGGCGGAGTGGTTCTTCCGGGGCACCGCGAATGGATGGGCGGCGACCGCCATGACGTCGACGGACGGCGTCAATTTTGATACCTGCCAGCGCTTCGTGAGCGGGGATGCCAGCGGCGGCCCGCGCTTTAAGATAGACAGGTACGGCAACTGGCAGCAGAGCTACCCGGCGGCCGACTACGGGGTCAATGCCAACACGGCGTACCAGATCCGCATCAACGCCAGCACTCAGGCGGTGAGCGCGACGGCGGTGGCCAGTTGCGAGGCCTCGGGGTTTGCCAGCACCTTGCCGCAACTCAACGTACGCGGCACCTTCAACGGCTGGGCAAGCCTCCCCATGACTCTGGTAGGGGATCACCTGTGGCAGGTGGAAGCCTACATGGATGGCAAGGCGAGCCAGCGCCTCAAGTTTGATCAGGCTGGCGACTGGGCCGTCAACTTTGGCGACAGCAACGGCGACGGCGTGCTGGAGAAAAGTGGCGGCGACATCTTCTGGAACGCCGTGGGTACGGTGCGCATCCAGGTCAACGACCAGACCCAGGTCTACAGCATCACCCCCCTTGGGGATGACAACCAGCCGCCGCTCGCGGTCATCACCCCGGGGGGCACGGTGAATGTGACCCAGGGGGCGTCACTGACCTTGAGCGGCAGCGACTCTACGGATCCCGACGGCCAGATCACGAGCTATCTGTGGAGCAGCGGCGAGACCACGGAGAGCATCGTCGTCAGCACCACCCAGACCGGCACCTTCACCTATGGCCTCACGGTCACCGACGATCAGGGCGCCAAGGGCAGCAGCAGCGTGAGCGTGGTGGTTGGGGCAGGACAGAGCAGCGACAGCTGGTACTTCCGGGGCACGACCAACAACTGGGGGCTCACCCCCATGACCATCGAGGATGGTACCACCTTCTGCACCGAGCAGGCCTTTGGCAGTAACAACCCCCGCTTCAAGATTGACCACAAGGGGGACTGGACCGAGGCGTATCCGGCCCAGGATTACCTGGTTAGCGCCAACACCCGCTATCGCATCTGCTTTGACAGCCTTCGCAAGGCCATCGAGGTGGAGACGCTGGCCGGGGCCGATCTGCAGGCCCCCACGGTGACGGCCACCCCGGCCCCGGGGAGTTATCTGGACAGCCAGTCCATCACCCTGGGGGTGAGCGACGATCAGGACAGCGCCCCCGCCGTGCATTTCACCACGGACGGCAGCCAGCCCACCACTGCGTCGGCCCGCTATGCAGGCCAGCCCTTGGTGGCGAGCGACAAGGGGAGCGGCACCGATCTGGTGATCCGCACCCTTGCCATTGACGCCAGCGGCAATCAGCGCGAGCAGCGCTTCGAGTACCGTATCGGCGAGCAGGGTGTGGCGAGCGGCGATTTTCGTGCCGAGAGCATCTACTTCCT
>NZ_JAAKNE010000009.1:0-61865 GCF_049170755.1 Aeromonas sp. 604176 | reverse complement strand
GTTGCGTTCGTGGCCATCGTCTCCTCCTTCTTCGGCCACTATCTGGGTGCCCGTGAAGGTCTGAAAGGGATGATCGTGCAGAACATGCGCAAGTCAGGCAAAGAGCCGAACGCCAAGAAAGTCGAGATGTTCATCATCGCCTTCTTCATCCTGACCCTGTGGGGCACTGCCATTGCCAACCCTTCCATCCTGGGCATGATTGAATCCTTGGGCGGCCCGATCATCGCTACCATCCTGTTCATCATGCCGATGTACGCCATCAAGCGCGTACCGGCCATGGCGAAATATCAGGGCCATATCAGCAACGTATTTGTCGCTGTGATGGGGATGATCGCCATCTCCGCCATCCTCTATCAGCTGGTCGGTTAATCCCCCACCTGCCACTGATAGCAAAAAGCCAGCCGAACACTCGGCTGGCTTTTTTATCTCTGCAATCTGTGCCTCCGCGATTCCCCTGCTCTCTCCTTATTACTCTCCTCACCTTGTTGGATATCTGCATGCTCACCAGCGCCATGACTGAGCACATCGGGCATCAACATGACCCCTCATGCCCGCAGCTCAATATCGCCAACACGTTTACTCCCCCTCACCAAACCATGATGGCGTGTCTGATAGGACGAGTTGGGTTCATCTGCCGCAGCCAGCTATCTTCGTTCTTCTGTGATGCTGTGATGCTGTGATGCTGTGATGCTGTGATGCTGTGATGCTGTGATTGTCCTGAAGATCTGGGGTAAGCCATAGCAATCGGCTCTTGGCAGAGCAAACAAAGGTGTGTAACGCACAACAGAAGGAGGAAGCACGACTCGAAGGGATAAATATAAGGCAGCGCCCTGGACAAGGGCGACAGAATGTTCGGCACATCAGCCAATGAGATTGATCAAAGAGGGATACAGCGCAAAGCTGACAATAAAAAGCGCCCTCCGAAGAGGGCGCAAGTGTGTTGCGAAACTGACCGTTGCGAGATCAGGCTTCGCGGCTCGGTACCGGAGCCACATCCAGCAGGGTTTCATCTTCGGCCATGCAAGCTGCGGCGGTGAACAGCACGTCGGTGGAGCTGTTCAGCGCTGTCTCGGCAGAATCCTGCAACACGCCGATGATAAAGCCGACTGCTACCACCTGCATGGCGATGTCGTTGCTGATACCAAACAGGCTGCACGCCAGCGGGATCAGCAGCAAGGAGCCACCGGCGACACCGGATGCGCCACAGGCGCTGACGGTGGCAACCACGGAGAGCAGCACAGCCGTTGCCATGTCCACTTCCATCCCCAGGGTATGTACCGCCGCCATGGCGAGCACAGTGATGGTGATGGCAGCACCCGCCATGTTGATGGTGGCACCCAGCGGAATGGAGACCGCGTAGGTATCTTCCGGCAGACGCAGTTTTTCACACAGCGCCATGTTGACCGGAATGTTGGCGGCAGAGCTGCGAGTAAAGAAGGCGGTCACGCCGCTCTCTTTGAGGCAGGTCAGCACCAGCGGATAGGGGTTGCGCTTGATCTTCCAGAAGACGATCAACGGGTTGACCACGAAGGCGATAAACAGCATGCAACCGATCAGCACCACCAGCAGTTGGGCATAGCCAAACAGGGCGTCAAAGCCGGTCTCTGCCAGAGTGGAAGCAACCAGACCCAGGATCCCGAGCGGGGCACAGCGGATCACCGCTTTCACGATGGCGGAGACACCGTGAGACAGGTCAGTGATCAGCGCCTTGGTGCTCTCGTTGGCATGGCGCATGGCGATACCCAGACCGATAGCCCACGCCAGAATCCCGATATAGTTGGCATCCATCAGCGCCTTGACCGGGTTGGTCACCACGTTGAACAGCAGGGTCTGCAGCACCTCTGTGATCCCGCCTGGCGGGGTGATCTCGGCAGTATTGGCCACCAGATGGAGGTTGGAGGGGAACAGGAAGCTGGCAATCACCGCGACCACGGCCGCAGAGAAGGTACCAAACAGGTAGAGCGCAAGCAGCGGGCGAATATTGGTCTTCTGACCCTGCTTGTGACCAATGATGGCCGCCATCACCAGTACGAATACCAGCAGCGGGGCTACCGCTTTCAGTGCACCAACGAACAGACTGCCGAGCAGACCTGCCGTTTTCGCCCACTCGGGGGCAAACAGTGCCAGCAAGATACCGAATACCAGACCAACCAGGATCTGGCTGACCAGACTGGTGCTATTGACCAGCCGAAGGAGGGGGTGTTGTTGTGTCATCAAAAAAGTCCCTAAGCACCGTAGTGCATGAATCATGAGTCCTGTCTGCAACCACCCATCGGGAGACCCCTGTCGCCCGAATGTGGTGTCTGTGGCCAGCCTTCTGTCGGGCCGATCCGCCAGTCACCGGATTGCATGACGGAATATCCCATTCGCCATCTTTTTTTTCCAGAGACTCACCAAAAAATATCCCGTTTATATCACAAAAAACCGCAACAAAATCTCAACAGCAGCGCAACCACCCATTTTTGTACGTTTTATCGACACTCTCTGCTCTCGACTTGGCAACCATTCCTGTGTCATCCGTGACCGGCGTCGCTGTGCTATCATCCCCCATTTGCCGCGGAGCCTTGCCATGATCCCATCCCTGCTCAACCAATATTTTGGTTTCTCCGCACTCAGACCAGGTCAGGAGGCGGTGATCAGCCGGGTGCTGGCAGGTCAGAGTGCCGCCGCCATCTTTCCCACCGGCTCCGGCAAGTCCCTCTGCTATCAGCTACCTGCCCTCGCCCTGCCTCACCTGACCCTGGTTATCTCGCCGCTACTGGCGCTGATGCACGATCAGCTCGCCTTCCTTAAAAGCAAGGGAATAAGCGCCGCTACCCTCGACTCAAGCCAGAGCCCGGAGGAGAGCCGACGAGTGATGCAGCAGGCGCTGGATGGCCAGCTCAAGATCCTGATGATCTCGGTGGAGCGACTCAAGAACGAGCGCTTTCGCCGCTTTATCCAGCAAGTGCCGCTCTCGCTGCTGGTCGTCGATGAGGCGCACTGTATCTCGGAGTGGGGCCACAACTTTCGCCCCGACTACCTCAAGCTGCCGAGCTATCGCCATGATCTGAAGATCCCGCAGGTATTGCTGCTCACCGCCACCGCCACACCGGCGGTGATTCAGGATATGCAGACCAAATTCGGCATCGCGCCGGAGGGGGTCGTGGTCACCGGTTTCTACCGCCCCAATCTTGATCTGGCGGTCATTCCCCTGTCGCCCGACGCGCGGGATAGCTGGCTCGCGCAGGAGTTGGCCAACGATCCGGCGGCCCCCACCATCGTCTACGTCACTTTGCAACACACCGCAGAAGCCTGTGCCGAGCAACTCATTAGAGAAGGGATCAACGCCCGCGCCTATCATGCCGGACTCGACTCGGTGCTGCGCAGTCAGATCCAGCACGACTTCATGGCGGGCAAGGTGGATTGCATCGTCGCCACCATCGCCTTTGGGATGGGGATCGACAAAGCGGATATCCGGCGGGTCATTCACTACGATCTGCCCAAATCCATCGAAAACTACAGCCAGGAGATTGGCCGCGCCGGAAGGGATGGCCAACCATCGCGCTGTATCGTGCTGGCCAACCAGAGCCAGCTGCCGGTGCTGGAGAACTTCGTCTACGGCGATACGCCGGATTTGAGTGCCATCCTCCAGCTCCTTGCCATCATCAAGCAGAGCGGGAGCGAGTGGGAATTCACCCTGCTGCGTCTCTCCAACGACACCAATATCCGCCAGTTGCCCCTTAAAACCCTGCTGGTCTATCTGGAGATGGCAGGCATCATCACACCGGCCTACAGCTACTACGCCGACTACCGCTTCAAGTTTGTGCTGGATAAAGGCGAGATAGTGAGCCGCTTCAATCCGGATCGTCGCCAGTTTCTGGAGCAACTGTTCGCCTGCGCCCCGCAAGCCCGCAGCTGGTGCACCATGGACTTTGACACCCTCTGGCAGGGCTATCAGGGGGAGCGACAGCGGGCGGTTGCGGCGCTCGACTACCTGCAGCAGCAAGGCTGGATCGAGCTTGAAAGCAAACAGATGACCGAGGTCTACCGGATCACCCGTCAGGGGTGGGACAACGAGCAGGAGGCTAACGCGCTCCATGCGCTCTTCTTGCAAAAAGAGCAGAGTGAGTTGGCCAGACTGCAAGCCATGCTCGACTTTTTCACCTCGGATGAGTGCCTGAGCCACCGCCTCGCCCGCTATTTTGCCGATGAGGTGGCGCCGGTTCATTGTGGCCACTGTTCGGTTTGTCGCGGCGAGGTGGCGCATCTCCCGCCCCTGCCCTCACTGACCATGCCAAACGAGGCGGGGATCCGCGCCTGGTGCGATCCGCTGATTGCCAAGACCGGTTCCGTGGATGCGCGTGTTCTGGCCCGTTTCCTGTGCGGTATCGCCACACCGCTGACCAGCCGGGTCAAGGCCAAATCGCTGGCGGGCGCAGGCCAGTTGGCCGCCCACCCGTTTGCCCGCGTCCTGGCGGCCGTGCAACAAGCCTACCCTTGCTAGGTGAGTGCTGGCTGCGTCAATAGCCACCAGCAGTAACAAGCGTTTACAGACGCAGAAAAAGAAGACCCTCGCGGTTGCGAGGGTCAAGCCAACGGAAACGTGCTTAAACAGAGCTTGGTGAGGCAACAGTCAACTCTCTTGCTAAAGCATCTTGCTGCTCACACATCGCCAATCTAGGGCACTCAAAATGTAGCGTCAATGTAAAAATTAGAGCCAAAACTCCAAACAAAGTGATTTACGTTGACGTTCACGTAATGACATTCTCATCCATAACCCCGCCAACCCGCAGCCCCATTGCCTTTCGTCAAACCCCTTAATCTTTTCGCAATAAGTTCCCTGTTTCCCATAAACATTTATTTTTTATGTCTTTGACATTTACCTCGCTATCGTGG
Organism: Aeromonas sp. 604176; assembly: GCF_049170755.1. Taxonomy (NCBI): domain Bacteria; kingdom Pseudomonadati; phylum Pseudomonadota; class Gammaproteobacteria; order Aeromonadales; family Aeromonadaceae; genus Aeromonas; species Aeromonas sp. 604176. The sequence continues at coordinate 56,987 of NZ_JAAKNE010000009.1, read as the reverse complement.
CAAAAATAATTTAACAGTCAGTAACATAGCGGTGTTGTTGACTGACCCTCCCCGCACAAGGATCGGGCAGGTTTCTTCAGAATTTAACCTATCAACCGTGATGGATTACTGGAGTCTGTTGACTAGGCTTTAAAAGCGCACAACACAAAAGCAGTCATCCACTTTTTTCAGGGTAAGCGACTATAACGAGGGCAAAGTTATGGGCATATTCGAGCATTACCAACAGCGATATGAAAAAGCGAGAGAAGAGGAATATACCATTCAGGAGTTCCTGGATATGTGTAAGCAGGACAAAGCCTGCTACGCCTCTGCCGCCGAACGTCTGCTGACCGCCATCGGTGAGCCAGAAATGGTAGACACCTCAGCCAACCCCAGACTGAGCCGACTCTTCTCCAACCGCGTCGTGGCACGCTATCCCGCCTTCAAGGATTTCTACGGGATGGAAGAGGCCATCGAACAGATCGTCTCCTACCTCAAACACTCCGCCCAGGGGCTGGAGGAGAAGAAACAGATCCTCTATCTGCTGGGCCCCGTTGGCGGCGGTAAATCCTCGCTGGCAGAGAAACTCAAATCCCTGATGCAGAAGGTGCCCATCTATCGCATCAAGGGCTCACCGGTCAACGATCACCCCTTCTGCCTGTTCGATATCGAAGAGGATGGTGAGATCCTGGAAAAAGAGTACGGCATCCCACGCCGCTACCTGCGTCCCATCATGTCCCCTTGGGTGGCCAAACGCCTGCACGAGTTTGGCGGCGACATCACCAAGTTCAAGGTGGAGAAGGTCAACCCCTCCATCCTCGACCAGATCGCCATCGCCAAAACGGAACCCGGTGATGACAACAACCAGGACATCTCCTCACTGGTCGGCAAGGTCGACATCCGCATGCTGGAGCACTTCGCCCAGGATGATGCCGATGCTTACTCCTACTCCGGTGCGCTGTGCAAGGCGAACCAGGGGATCATGGAGTTTGTCGAGATGTTCAAGGCGCCTATCAAGGTGCTGCACCCGCTGCTGACTGCAACACAGGAGGGGAACTACAACGGCACCGAGGGGCTCTCCGCCCTCCCCTTTGACGGCATTCTGCTGGCCCACTCCAACGAATCCGAATGGCAGCAGTTCCGCAACAACAAGAACAACGAGGCCTTCCTCGACCGGGTCTACATCGTCAAGGTGCCTTACTGCCTGCGCGTCTCGGAAGAGGTGAAGATCTACGAGAAGCTGCTGATCAACAGCGAGCTGACCGAGGCCAAGTGTGCCCCGGGTACCCTCGAGCTGCTGGGCCAGTTCTCTGTGTTGTCACGGCTGAAAGAGCCGGAAAACTCCAGCATCTACTCCAAGATGCGGGTCTATGATGGCGAAAGCCTGAAAGACACCGACCCCAAGGCGAAGAGCTATCAGGAGTATCGCGACTACGCCGGTGTAGACGAAGGTATGAATGGTCTCTCTACCCGCTTTGCGTTCAAGATCCTCTCCCGCGTCTTCAACTTCGACCACGCGGAAGTGGCCGCCAACCCGGTGCACCTCTTCTATGTGCTGGAGCAGCAGATCGAGCGCGAGCAGTTCCCGCAAGAGCTGCACGATCGCTACCTTGAGTTCATCAAGGGTTATCTGACCCCGCGCTATGTGGAGTTCATCGGCAAGGAGATCCAGACCGCCTATCTCGAGTCCTACTCCGAGTACGGGCAGAACATCTTCGATCGCTACGTCACCTACGCCGACTTCTGGATCCAGGATCAGGAGTACCGTGATCCCGAAACCGGCCAGCTGTTTGACAGAGCATCCCTCAACAGCGAGCTGGAGAAAATTGAAAAACCTGCCGGGATCAGCAACCCGAAAGATTTCCGTAACGAAATCGTCAACTTCGTGCTGCGTGCCCGGGCAAACAATGCAGGCCGTAACCCCAACTGGACCAGTTACGAGAAGCTGCGCACCGTGATCGAGAAGAAGATGTTCTCCAACACGGAAGAGCTGCTGCCGGTTATCTCCTTCAACAGCAAAACCTCGGCTGAGGAGCAGAAGAAGCACGATAACTTTGTCGAACGGATGATGGAGAAAGGCTACACCCGTAAACAGGTGCGACTGCTCTCCGAATGGTATCTCAGGGTACGCAAGTCATCCTGACCCTGACTGTTCAAGGGGGAGTTATGGCGCATTTTATCGACCGCAGGCTCAACGGCAAAAACAAAAGCGCTGTCAATCGGCAGCGCTTCATCCGCCGCTACAAGAAGCAGATAAAACAAGCGGTCTCGGATGCTGTCTCCAAGCGCAGCATTCAGGACGTAGACAAGGGTGAGAGCATCAGCATCCCGACCAAGGATATCGGCGAGCCCCATTTTCATCAGGGACACGGCGGTAAACGGGAGATGGTGCATCCCGGTAATGATCAATTCGTCTCCGGCGACAAGATTGACCGCCCCAAAGGAGGGGGCGGCGGACAGGGTTCCGGCGAGGGGCAGGCATCCAATCAGGGTGAAGGGGCCGATGACTTCGTGTTCCAGATCTCCAAGGATGAGTATCTCGATCTGCTGTTTGAAGATCTGGAGCTGCCCAGGCTGCAGAAAACCCAGCTCAACCAGCTAATGGAGGTGAAAACCTATCGGGCGGGCTACACCTCCAACGGGGTGCCCGCCAATATCAACGTGGTGCGTTCCCTGCAAAATTCACTGGCGCGGCGCATGGCGCTGCAAGCGGGCAAGAAGCGCCAACTGCATGAACTGGAAGATAGGCTGGCTCTGCTGGCCGCCGATCCCAACGAGCACTTTGCCGAAATCGCCCTGCTCGAGAAGGAGATTAGGGAGCTGAAACGACGGATCGATGCGGTGCCGTTTATTGACACCTTCGATCTCAAGTTCAACAACTTCGTCAAACGGCCCGTCCCTTCCAGTCAGGCAGTGATGTTCTGTCTGATGGACGTCTCGGGCTCCATGGATCAGGCCACCAAGGAGATGGCAAAACGTTTCTATATCCTGCTCTATCTGTTCCTGAGCCGGACCTACAAGAACGTCGAGGTGGTCTATATCCGCCACCACACCCAGGCCAAGGAGGTGGACGAACACGAGTTCTTCTACTCCCAGGAGACCGGCGGCACCATCGTCTCCAGCGCCCTCAAGATGATGAATGACATCATCAACGAGCGTTACCCCGCCAACCAGTGGAATATCTATGCGGCGCAGGCGTCGGATGGTGACAACTGGGCAGATGATTCACCGCAATGCAGGGAGATCCTGGTGCGGGACATCATGCCAAGGGTGCGGTACTACTCCTACATCGAGATCACTACCCGTGCCCACCAGACCCTGTGGCACGAATATGAGTCGGTAGCCAGCCAGTTCCCCCACTTTGCGATGGAGCACATTCGCAAGGTCGAGGATATCTATCCGGTGTTCCGCGAGCTGTTCAAGAAACAAGCGGCGTGAGGAGGTCACATGATCGAAACTGAAAAACGTGTAGCGCCACTGGATGACGGACCAGACTGGAACTTCGATCTGCTGGAGACCTATCACCAGGAGATCGCCCGGGTCGCCCGTTTCTACAAGCTGGACACCTACCCCAACCAGATCGAGGTGATCACCGCCGAGCAGATGATGGATGCCTACTCCAGCGTCGGCATGCCCATCGGCTATCAGCACTGGTCGTTCGGCAAGCGTTTTATCCATACCGAGCGCAATTACAAGCGCGGACAGATGGGACTGGCCTACGAGATCGTCATCAATTCCGATCCCTGCATTGCCTATCTGATGGAGGAGAACACCATGCCGATGCAGGCGCTGGTGATGGCCCACGCCTGCTACGGTCATAACTCCTTCTTCAAGAACAACTACCTGTTCAAGGCGTGGACCGATGCCTCTTCCATCATCGACTACCTGCTGTTTGCCAAAAAATACATCACCGAGTGTGAAGAGAAGCACGGCATCGAGGCGGTGGAGCAGTTGCTCGACTCCTGCCATGCCCTGATGAACTTCGGGGTCGATCGCTACAAGCGTCCCCAGAAGATCTCGATGGCGGAGGAGAAGCGGCGTCAGAAGGCGCGGGAAGATTATCTGCAGACTCAGGTCAACGAGCTATGGCGCACCCTGCCAAAGCAGCATAAAGCGGCAGGGGTGGAGGACAGACGATATCCTGCCGAGCCTCAGGAGAACATTCTCTACTTCATCGAGAAGAATGCCCCCTTGCTGGAGCCCTGGCAGCGAGAAGTGGTACGCATCGTGCGCAAGATCAGCCAGTATTTCTATCCACAAAAGCAGACTCAGGTGATGAACGAGGGGTGGGCCACCTTCTGGCACTACACCATCCTCAACCACCTCTATGACGAGGGCAAGCTGAGCGATCGCTTCATGATGGAGGTGCTGCACAGCCACACCAACGTGGTCTATCAACCGGCTTACAACAGTCGCTACTACTCGGGGCTCAACCCTTATGCGCTGGGGTTTGCCATGTTTACCGACCTGCGCCGCATCTGCGAGAACCCAACCGAGGAGGATAGATACTGGTTCCCGGATTATGCCGGCAGCAACTGGGTGGAGACCCTTCATTTTGCCATGCAAAACTTCAAGGACGAGAGCTTCATCAGCCAGTTCTTAAGCCCCAAAGTGATGCGCGACATGAAGCTGTTCGCCATTGATGACGACGATCTGAAGAACTACATCAAGGTCTCCGCCATCCACAATGACGAGGGCTACCGTCAGGTGCGCAACACCCTGTCAGCTCAATACAATCTCAGCAATCTGGAGCCCAATATTCAGGTCTACAACGTCGCCGTGAAGGGGGATCGATCCCTCACCCTGCGCTATGTGCCCCACAACCGCATCCCCCTTGGCGACTCACGCCATGAGGTGCTCAAACACCTCCATCAGCTGTGGGGGTTTGATGTAGTGCTGGAGCAGGATAACGGCGAGCTGCCGCCCGATATCATAGGTCGTTGCCCGGAGCGCAAACCGGGGATCTGACCCGTGACCCGATATCTCGACGGCCCACTTCGGTGGGCCGTTTTTTAATCGGTTGCTTCTGCCAGCATGAGCGCTGCCCAAGCCGTACAACCCGAACAAACCACAACATAGAAGGAGGCCCGCATGGTGTGCGGGCCTCTTTGCCTTGCGGTCACTCTGCAGCGATTATCAGTAGAAGGTCTGCTGCTCCGCGGCCATCGCCTTGAGGCGGGCACAGGGAGCAAACCGGTCGCCGTGGCGCTTCTGGTAATACTCCAGACGACCAACCAGATGATCGATCCCGAGTGTATCCATATAGCGGAACGGACCGCCGAGGAACGGCGGGAAGCCGATGCCGAAGATGGCCCCGATATCGCCATCACGGGCCGAGGCCACCACACCGCTATCCAGCGCCATGGCGGCTTCGTTGAGCATCAGCAACACACAACGCTCGGCAATCTCCTGACGGGCCAGCTTGGCGGAAGGTTTGATGCCGAGCACGCCATAGACACTCTCGTCCACCGTCTTCTTGCCCTCTTTGCCGGTCAGCTTGTTGCGCGGTGCCGCCTTGCCATAGAGATAGAAGCCCTTGCCGTTCTTGCGCCCCTTGCGATCGTCTTGCAGCAGCTTGTCGAACGCCTTGGGTGCCTGGAACTGCTCGCCGCCCAGCTCTTTCTCGAGAATGGGGGAGATCTTGGCACCCACATCGATCCCCACCTCATCGAGCAAGGTGATGGGACCAACCGGGAAACCAAAGTCCAGCAGCGCGCTGTCCAACACCTCCACCGGCTCACCTTCCAGCACCAGTCGCGCCGCTTCATTCATGTAGGGCGCGAGGATGCGGTTGACGTAGAAACCGGCTTCGTCCTTCACCACGATGGGCGTTTTGCCCTGGGCACGGGCAAAGGCCAGGGTGGTGGCGACCGTCTCGGCACTGGTGCCAGCGTGGGGGATGATCTCCGCCAGCGGCATCTTGTCCACCGGGCTGAAGTAGTGCAGCCCCACGACCCGCTCCGGATGTGCCGCCTCTGCCGCAATCTGATTGATGGGCAGTGACGAGGTATTGGAGGCAAACACTGTATGCTCACCGCACTCACGCTCTACGTCTTTCACCATCTGGTGTTTGAGCGCGAGATCTTCAAACACCGCCTCCACCACCATGTCCACCCGGTGGAAACCGGAGTAGTCGAGGGTGCCGGTCAGCAGGCTCATCTGCTTTTCCAATTCGCTGCGCAGAATGTGACGGCGCTTGAGCTTCTTGGCCAGAATGTCATAGCTGTAGCGCATGGCATTGCCGATCCCGGAGCTTGCCACATCCTTGATCCGCACCGGCACGCCCGCCTTGGTAGCGGTGACGAACGCGATGCCGCCCCCCATCAGACCACCGCCCAGCACAGCAGCATGGGCCACTTTGCGCGGCTCGGCCCCCTGATAGTTGACCTCTTTCTTCATCTCGGTGGTGGCAAAGAAGATGGAACGCAGGGCGGCAGACTCAGCAGTCATCACCAGCTCGCCAAAGTGGCGGGATTCGGCAGCCAGACCGGCCTTCATCCCCTCCTCCACGCCGATGCGCACAACATCCAGGATCCGCTCCGGCGCCGGGTAGTTGCCGCGGGTCTTGGCTTTCACCCCCTTGCTGGCCTGATCGAACAGCACCTTGCGGCCCAGCTTGTTGGTCTCCAGCACCTTGCCCTGCAGATCCCGCTTCAACTGATGGCGCGGTTTACCCTTCTTGGCCAGCTTGATGGCAGCATCCAGCAAGATTGACGGCGGCACCACATCGTCCACCAGCCCCAATTTCTTGGCTTGTTTGGCACGAACCTGCTTGCCGGTCAGCATCAGATCCAGCGCCTTGGCCACCCCGATAAGGCGCGGCAGACGCTGGGTACCGCCAGAACCCGGCAATAAACCGAGCTGCACTTCCGGCAATCCCAGCACAGATTTGCCATGATCGGTCACCACCCGGCCATGACAGGCCAGCGCCAGCTCCAACCCGCCACCGAGGCAGGGACCATGAATGGCGGCGATCACCGGAATGGTCAGCCCCTCGATCTCGGCGAAGATTTCCTGCCCTTCCCGCGACAGGGTCTCGGCATCCTTGGCACTGGTGCAGGCGGCCAGCATGGTGATGTCAGCGCCGGCGATGAAGGAGTCTTTCTTGCCGGAGGTGATCACCAGACCGATCAAATCCTTGTTACGTTTCACTTCGGCCAGCACGGTGCGGATCTCCTCCACAAAGGCAGCCTTGAGGGTATTCATGCTCTCGCCCGGCACATCCATGGTGAGGATACCGATGCCATCTTTGCGAACATCCAGGGAAAAAGTCTTAGCGCTCATCATTCAACCTCCAACACCATAGCCACGCCCAATCCACCCGCCGCACAGGCGGTGTTGAGCCCCAGTCCCCCGCCGCGACGACGCAGCTCGTGCAGGGTCTGGGTGATCATCCGCGCACCGGTCGCGGCAAAGGGGTGGCCATAGGCCAGCGAACCACCGAGGACGTTGAACTTCTCCATGTCCACCTCGCCGATGGCCTGATCGCGGCCCAGCTTGTCACGGGCAAAATCGTGGCTGGCAAACATCTTGAGGTTGGCCAGAGTCTGGGCGGCAAAGGCTTCGTGCATGTCGATCAGGGTCAGATCACCGAGCGTGATACCAGCTCTGTCCAGCGCCAGCGGCGTGGCATAGGAGGGGCCCATCAGCATGTCCTGCCACACATCGATGGCCGAGAAGGCGAAGCTGCGGATATAACCCAACGGTTCGAGTCCCAGCTCTTTCGCCCGACCTTCGCGCATCAGCAACACTGCGGCGGCGCCATCGGTCAGCGGCGTGGCGTTGGCCGCAGTCACTGTGCCATGAACCCGGTCAAAAACCGGCTTGAGCTTGGCGTAACTCGCCAGATCCGAGTTTTCACGGATATTGTTGTCCCGCTCGAGCGGCGACTTGTAGGGCGGCACATGGGCGGCAAACACCTCACCGCTGAGCTTGCCATCGGCCCAAGCCTGCGCGGCCAGGGTGTGGGAGCGGTGCGCCAGCGCATCTTGCGCCTCGCGGCTGATCTGGTGGCTCTTGGCCATCTGCTCGGCGGTCTGTCCCATGGAGAGGCCAGTAGAGTATTCCGCCACAGCGGGCGGTACTGGCAGCAGATCCTTGACCCTCAATGTCCGCAGAATATTGAAGCGCTGCTGCAGATTGCGCGCCTTGTTGAGATCCACCAGGGCGCGGGCCAGCTTCTTGCTCACCCCGATCGGCAGCACGGAGGAGGAATCAGCACCGCCGGCGATGGCGATGTCTACGGTACCGGCCATGATGGATTCGGTGACGTTGGCCACCGCCTGAAAACTGGTGGCGCAGGCGCGAGAGACGCTATAGGCATCGGTATTGACGCTCATGCCGGTACCGAGCACGATCTCTCGAGCAATGTTGGGGGCTTCCGGCATCTGAACCACCTGGCCAAACACCAGCTGGTCGATAAGCTTGGGATCGAGATCGGTACGGGCGAGCATCTCGCTCACCACCAGTTTGCCGAGATCGACTGCAGGCACGCCATGAAAGGCGGTGGCCTGCTTGGCAAAGGGGGTACGCAGCCCCGCCACGACGGCAATCCGTTCGCCCTGGCGAGTCGTCAGTTTCAATGGCTGTTTCATCCTGGCTCCTTGGTTTAAAAGGCAGAGGTCTGACCTCATTGCGCCACATCTTAACAATCCAATCACAAGTTTCATACAGCTGATTGAAACTAAATTAAGCACGGCAAGGCCCCTTTGCTCGCCCTTGGGGAGCAACTGGAGTATAAAAAGATCAACTTCCATAAAAACAACGGGTTTATCGCATGGCAGCGGCGGAGTTCAGAGCGCTTAGGGACTATCTTGGCAGTCAGATCCTGGGGCAGGAGGAGCTAATTGAAGGGCTCCTGATTGCCCTGTTATGTGAAGGACATGTGTTAATCGAAGGGGCTCCCGGGCTGGCCAAAACCCGCGCCGTCAAGGCGCTCGCTGGCGCCGTCGAGGGACGCTTTTCCCGTATCCAGTTTACCCCCGACCTACTTCCCGCCGACCTCACCGGCAGCGAGGTGTTTCACCCGCAGGATGCCAGTTTTGTTTTCCAGCCAGGCCCCCTCTTCAACCATCTGGTGCTGGCAGACGAGATCAACCGGGCGCCAGCCAAGGTACAATCAGCGCTGCTGGAAGCCATGGCTGAACACCAGATCACCGTGGGCAAAAAGAGCTGGCGGCTGCCACCGCTCTTTATGGTCGCCGCCACCCAGAATCCCATCGAGCAGGAGGGAACCTATCCCCTGCCGGAGGCCCAGCTCGATCGCTTTCTGCTCAAGCTGATGGTGGATTACCCGAGCCCCACGATGGAGCTCGCCATCTTGCAGCTCAACGCCAGCGGCGAACAGCTTGGCGCGGCACCAGTGACCCTGAGTCAGACCACCTTGCAGCGTGCCCGCAGCGAAGTGCTGGCGGTGACCATGCAAAGCCGACTGGAGCACTATCTGGTGGAGCTGGTCTGCGCAACTCGCCCGGGCAGTGGTCTTTGCCCTGCCCTTGAGCCATTGATTGCCGTGGGGGCCAGCCCTCGGGCTACGCTGGGACTGGCTCGCTCCGCCCGCGCCCGAGCCTGGCTCGCCGGACGTGATTATGTGCTGCCGGAAGATATTCAGCTGCAAGCCTATCCTGTGCTGCGCCACCGCCTTATTCCCAGCTATCAGGCACTGGCCGACAATCTGGATAACGATATCCTGATCGCCCAACTGCTGGATCAGGTGCCATGTCCCTAGCGCCGGAGCTCCATCCCGATATCGCCCTGTCGCTGCCACGGCTGCTAAATATCCGGCTCTGGGCCAAGGCCAGGAAGCCACCTCACGCAGGCAGAAGCAACAGCGAACGCGGCAAACCGGGCCGACCTCCCGGACTCACGTTTCGCGAGCTGCGCGCCTATCAGGCTGGTGACGAGGTACGCCATATCGACTGGCGAGTGACCGCACGCCTCGGTCGTCCCTATACCCGCCTCTATAGCGAGGAGCTGGATCAGGCGCACTGGCTGCTGCTCGATCTCTCTCCCGCCATGTATTTCGGCTCCACGTTGCAGCTCAAGGCTCGTCTGGGATGCGAGCTGGCAGCAGCCTTGATCTGGCAAGGGGAGAAGCAGCACAACACCCTGATCTGCAACGGGCTTATCCCCCATCACCAGAGCCAGCGCGGCAGCGTGCTGCCCCTGCTCGAATCCCTCTGCCATCACTATCAGCAAGGGCTGGCACGTCGCGCACTATCCCATTCGCTGGGCGACACCTTGTCCGGCCTGAAGCTGCCCCACGGTGCCAAGCTGACGATCATCACCGACCACAGACCCTGCGAGTCGGCGCTCTGTCAGCAATTGCAGCTGCTCTCGCGGCGCCACGATATTCACTATTGGCAGATCCGCGATCCCCTCGAGGCAGCCCTTCCCCAAGGCGGCCAGCTACCGGTGGCCATCGATCGGCCAGGCCAGCACTATCAGGGCTGGCTGGATGGGGTTCATGTCGGTTTCTCCCGCCGCTACCGGCAAGCCGCCGAGCACCAGCTGGTCCACAGCAAGCAGCAGTTGCTGCCGCTGGTACAGCGCCTCTATCTGCTTGATAACAGCCAGACGCTGCAACAGCAGTGGCAGGAGGGGTTATGTCATCAGGGATGATCTCGCCCGCCGAACTCGACAGCGCCAGTCCAGCCTCCGACGCCATCACTCCGCCGCTGGCCGCCCTGATGCGCGACATCCACCCGGGACCTGGTCTGATTGAACAGAGTCTTGATCCCAGAGTGCAGGCGCTACTGTGGCTATTGATCACAGCGTTATTGCTGCTGCTGATCGTCATGATTGCCCGGAGAGTGATACGTTACCGCCGCTGGTGTCATCAGCTGGAGGGAGATCCGGCGCTGCTGGTGGCACGCATACAGGAGGCCCTGCGTCATGAAGCACTGCAACGCTGGCCCGAGGCGCGCCAATTGCAGGGAGAGGCGTGGCTCGCCTTCGTCGATCGCCACGGGGGCAGCGATTTCAGCCAGTTCGCCCCTCACTGGAGCGGTTGGCTCTATGGCAGCCAGAACCCGAGCAGCGAGCAGTGCGAACAGTTGCGGCAAGATTATCGGCGCTGGGGTCAAACCCTCTTCTTGCAACGCTCTCCCCGCTCGGGGCGTAAAACCGCACGGAGGCATTCATGATCCTGGCCTGGCCCTGGTTTGCGCTGGCGCTGGTACTGCCCTTGCTGGTGCGCTTCGGCTTGCCGCCCCTGCGCCGCGGCTATCTGGCTCACCCCGGGTTTGCGCTGCTGCGTCCTCAGGCCGGATTACCGCTCTGGCGCGCCATGCTGCTCTGGTGCGCCCTTATCCTCGCCCTCTGCCGCCCCCAGTGGTGGGGAGAACCGGTTATTCAATATGAAGGGAGTCGGGATCTGCTGCTGGCGGTGGATCTGTCAGACAGCATGCGCACCCCTGATATGCTCGATAACGGCGAGCAGCAAGCACGGCTAACGGCGGTGCGCCAGCAGATCAAGACGCTGATCGCCAAACGGGCCGGAGACAGGGTGGGCCTCATTGTCTTTGCCGATCACGCCTACCTGCTCTCTCCCCTCACTCAGGAGATCCCGGCGCTGTTGACCTTGAGCAACGAGATCGATTTTGATCTTGTCGGCCGAACCACCGCCCTTGGCGAAGCCATCCAGCTGGCACGTCAGCATGGAGATCCGGGTCGCCCCACCGCCCTGCTGCTGGTCACTGATGGCCGCAATACCGCAGGCAATGCCGACCCGCTGCAGGAGGCCAAACTCGCCGCGGCACAGGGAATACGGATCTACACGCTGGGGGTCGGGGCCGATCCCGATACCTTTATTCAACCCTACGATGAGGCGGGCAGCGGTCAGGCCGATCCCAGCAGCGAACTGGACGAGCCGCTCCTGAAAGAGCTGGCACAGACAGGCCAGGGGCGTTACTTTCGGGCACGCACCCAGAGCGATCTCGATGCCATCAACGCGACCCTCAATGCCCTTGAACCTGCCCCCATGCCGATTGCCCAGTACCAGCCGGTGATCGAGCTCTACCCCTGGCCATTGGCACTGCTTTGTGGCTTGCTGCTTCTGCCATCAGGGCACGGCAGACTGGAGTTTCGCATGGTGCGTAACTGGCTGGCACGAGGCGCGCGCAGATGGAGCTGATCTTGCTCCGCCCTCTGTGGCTGATCGCACTCATCCCCTGGCTCTGGCAAGGGTGGCACCGTCGTCGCCGGCCCCCGCTGCTCGCACCTGCGATGCAGGCTTATCTGCTGCCAGCATCCCGTCCTCAACGCCCCTGGCTTTGGTTGGCGACACTGCCCGTCATTTTGGCTCTGAGCGGACCGGCACTGCGCGGCGAGCTGCAACAGCAGCCTGCAGCGCCGCTCGATATCTGGCTGCTGGACTTGTCACGCTCGATGACCGCCACCGACCTCAAACCGGATCGGGCGACCCGGGTCAGGTGGCAGTTGCAGCAACTGCTGAGCCGTGCTCAGGGCGAGCGCATCGCGCTGATCCTCTACGCAGGCGATGCCTACCTCGCCATGCCGCCCACCCGGGATCATCAAGCCCTTTCGCTGCTGCTGCCCGACTTGCGCCCCGATATCATGCCGCTGCAGGGCAGCAACCCGGCACGGGCGGTGGAACTTGCCATGAAGCAGCTGGCCCCTGGAGAACAAGCGCGTCTGCTGCTGATCACCGACGACCTCACCCGGAATCAGATGACCCAAATCGCCGCCCTGTGGCCCTGCCAGCAACGCCTTCTTTGCCGCGACACCCAGTCGGCACGCCTCGATATTCTGCTTGCCAGCAGTGGTCAACCGGCCCCCATGCCCGCCATTCCGGCCAATGAGTTGGGGTTTGCCGCCCGCATGCCCGCGCAGTTGCCCGCCCCCGATAGTCAGGCCATTGCCGCACTGGCCAATCGCCTCGGCGGTGAGCTGCAATGGCTTGGTAGCGATGTACCCCGATTTGCCCCTCTCCCCGCCACGACCTCGGCCCTCACCCCGGCACCACTGGATCTTGGCCCCTGGCTGCTGATCCCCTTGTTACCACTGGCCTTGCTGGCCAGAGTCGGCGCCCGGTTGATGATGGCGCTGATGGTGGGTGCTCAGCTGCTTGCGCCACAAGACCTGCAAGCGGCAGAGAGGGGAGACCTGCAAGCGATGCAAGCTTATCAAGAGGGGGATTTTCAGCGGGCAGCCCGCACCTTCAACGATCCAGTCTGGCGCGGCAACGCCTGGTATCGAGCTGGTGCCTACCGGCAAGCCATCTCAGCCTATCAGGAAGCGGCGAGCGCCACTGCCCACTACAACCGCGGCAATGCCCTGCTGCAACTGGGGGAGTTTGCCGCAGCCAAAGAGGCCTATCTGGCCGCTCTGGCGCTCGAACCCGGGCATGAAGATGCGCTCTATAATCTCTCTCTGTTACAGGGCGCTGCGGCGGCCGCTCCCGATACCAGCAACAGTAAGCAGCCCGAACCATCGGCAGCTCAGCAGGCGACGGCAATGCCCTTGCCCTCCTCTCCCCCGGTGTTGCTGCTGGAGCAGCGACTGCGTAAAGAGGCGCTGCGCCGGGATCTTATCAAGGTGGAGGAGCCCTGGTGACGCGGGCAGGATGGGGGTTGTTGCTCGCACTGGTGAGTCCACTTTGCTGGGCCTTACCCCCCCGGGCAGAGCTGCTGACGGGGGCTGACCCCAGCGATTGGCTGCTGATCATCGAAGCGGATGGCGAGCGCCAGAGCAGCGAACTGGAGATCACCCCCCTACTGCGCCAGTTTGCAGTGGGCAGAGTGACCATGAGCCGGGTCACCACCCCGGTACAACAACTGACTCGCTGGCAGATCCCGCTGCACCAGAGCGGTTCACCTGCAAATACCGAGGTGGTGATTGCCCCGCTCAAGCTGGGAAATGAGTTTACCCCCTCGCTCACCCTACCATTGAGAGAGGCGAAAACTGCCTCGCTGCCGCAACCCGCAGCCCCCTCGCCCCTCGAGATGCAGGCCAGCCTTGAGCATCAGGGCCCGCTCTATCCCGGCCAGCCGGTGATCTACCGGCTGACACTGTGGCTGCCCACCAGTATGCAAAACCCGGCCCTGAGCGAGCTTAGCTCTGCCCACTTCACTATCCGTCGCCTCGGTAGCGACGAGTGGATCGCCCCCGCTCAGGCTGGTCTGCCCGGCAGGCTCACCCGCAGCTGGCTCGTTCAGGCAAAAGCGCCTGGGCTATGGCTCCTCGACTCACCCCGCTTGCAGGGGCAGCTCACGCAGCAGGGGAGCAAGCCGCAAAAACTCTCGGCCCGCGCGGCACCGCTCGAGGTGAGGGTCGACAAGGCCCCCGCCACGCCGGTGGCCACCCGGCTGACCCTGAGTCAACGGCTTGAACCGGCCTCCAAGGGGGAAGTGGGTGAACCGCTGATCCGGATCCTCACCCTGACCATGGAAAATGGTGACAGCGGCCAGATCCAGCTTGCCCCCCTGATGGCCCATCAACTGCCAAGCGGCATACAGGCACATCCCGATGGCGAGCAACAGCAGGAGCGTTACCGAGATGGCAAGCTGCTGTTTGAGCGACAGTGGCGCCAGACTCTGGTCGCGGAGCAGAGCGGCGACTACCAGCTGCCCCCCATTGATCTGCCCTGGTTTAATACCCAAAGTGGCCGGATTGAGCAGGCCAGCCTGCCTGCCATCACGCTGACGTTTCAGGCAACGACAAATCGGCAACCTGATCAGCAGACATCGCAGATGGCACTGCGAGAGAGCCTTTGGTGGGTCGTGCTGGCCGTGACGCTGCGTACGCTATGGCGCCACTGGCCCCGCTGGCGTGCCTTCTATCAACTGCAACGAGCCCTTGCCCGACACCAGCCGGATGCCAGTCGCAAGGCGCTGATCAAGTGGGCGACCATGCGCTGGCAGGTCTCCTATTATCAATTAGGCCAGTTGCCTGACGCTGGGCATAATCGGCTCGGCAACGGGCTAGCCGCACTCGAGCGAGCCTGTTTTGCACGGCCCTCTTCTGGCCAGCCCATCGAGTGGCGCGCTCTGGCGCGCACCCTCAGGGCTGATGAAACGGCCGGTATTGCGCATCTGATTTACCTGCTGGCGCACGGGAGTTCCCGCTCCCGCCGCCACGCCCCCTGACAAGGATTGCCCTATGGCACTGCTGTTTTTTAGAAAAAAACGTGCTCAGCAGCATATTGGTGGAAATGATCCGGCCACTTCGCCGGTCTCTGATCCCATGGCTGACAAACAAACCAAATTTGAAGCACTGGTTCATGCGCTGCATGGCGATCTCTATCGGTATGCCTACTGGCTGACCCGGGATCCCAACGTGGCGGAAGATCTGGTGCAAGAGACCTTCCTGCGTGCCTGGAAGGCTATCGACACCCTGCAGGATGACAAGGCGGCCAAAGGGTGGCTGATCACCATCCTCAGACGGGAAAACGCCCGCCGCTTTGAACGCAAACAGCTGGAGCTGGTGGATCTCGACGATCACCCTCAACCTCAGCACGATGCACTGCACAGCGAACAGGAGATGGAGAACGAGTGGTTGCACCGTCACATCGCCCGGTTGCCCGAGGAGTATCAGGAGCCACTGCTGCTGCAAGTCGTGGGAGGATTCAGTGGTGAGGAGATTGCCGAGATGCTCGGCCTCAACAAAAACACCGTCATGACCCGACTGTTTCGCGCCCGCAACCAGATCAAGGAGGCGATGGAGCAGAAGAACCAAGCAAGAGGACACGGACATGGATGAACTCGAATTTCGCCGCAACGCCATGATCCAGCCCAACGATCAACAACCGGACTTTCTCAAAACCGCCGAAGCAAGCCAGGCTAATCGGAACTACCTCGACGAGATGAAGCAGTTCGACAGAAGCCTCAAGCACGCCATGCAGGTAGAGGTTCCCGCCGGACTGGCCGAGCGGATCCTGCTCAGGCAAGCCATGCTGCAAGACAGTGATGCGCCAGATGATATGCCGCCATCCCGACCCCTTGGCACGGCGCCAGTCAAGCTCCGGACATCAACATCCTGGCGCCAGATCGCCCTGGCTGCATCGGTCGCCTTCCTGCTGGGAATGAGCACCCGCTGGATCACGCTGCCAGAAACGGCTCCTGCGGCCCTCTCCCTCGCACAGGTGGCGATGGCTCATGTCTATGGCGAAGAACCCTTTATTGAAGGTGTCGATGAGCAGGTCAATCTGCATAACATAAATGCCAAGATGGAGAAGTATGGCGCCACCTTAAGCGGGATGGATGGGCTCAAGGTGACCTATGTCAATCACTGCTCGTTTTATCAGGGACCAGCCTTGCACATGGTGATCCAGGGAAAGATGGGCCCTGTCACCCTCTTTTTAGTGCCCAAACATGTGCCATTAACCCTGCAACAGGCCACCTTTGAAGATGGCACCCTCAAAGGGGAGATAGTCCAGCTCAAAGGCGCCAATATGGTACTGATTGGCGAGATGAAAGAGCCACTTGCCCCCGTTGCCAACGCCCTGCAGTCACGTCTGCAGTGGGACATTTAACATCGCCGGTTAACAACCTCAGATCCATTCTCAATAGCAGGCGGCGGTCACCAGCCGCTGCCTGTTCCCCCCCTGATTACTCCCCTTTGTCACTCATTTGCCTCAAGATTTCGAAAAATTGACAAAATTATTTTTGTGACGCAGATCGGCAATCCAGGTCAATAATCCATCTTTAGGCCATGAAAATGATGAATTAAACAGCAAGTTAAAACAAATGATTAACACATCGATCACTTTTATGTATTCTGCTGTCACTGGTCTGATTTCTTACCTCCTACCAGATCCATAGAATCACGCCAGAATTGATTGGGAAGAAGCTGAAATAAAAACGGATTTTGTCGAGGTTTGCATTGAACGTGCAGCCAATATCGGCAAAAAAATCTGCCTACAAGAGAGAACACCATGACGACAACTATTTTCAAGAAGAGCCTGATTGCCGCCACCATCGCGCTGGCCACCGGTCAAGTCCATGCTGCGGCATTCCAGTTGAACGAGCACTCGGCCTCCGGTCTGGGTCGCGCCTATGCCGGTGAAGCGGCTATCGCCGACAACGCCTCCGTTCTGGCCCGTAACCCGGCCGCCATGACCACCTTCGACAAGATGGCAGTTTCTGTCTCCGGCACCTACATCAAACCGGATGTCGATGTGGATGGTGCTGTTTACGCTGGCGCGAACAAAATGGCTCCAGCCAGCGAAAGTGGCATTGCTCCGGCAGCCTTCGTTCCCGCCTCCTACTTTATTCAGCCGCTGAATGACCAGTGGGCTTGGGGTATTGGCATCTTCTCCAACTACGGTCTCTCCACCGAATACTCCAAAACCTTCCCGGCTGGTGCCGGTGCTGGTGATACCGAGTTGATGACCTTCAATATCAACCCGAACATTGCCTATCGTGTCAACGAACACTTCAGTGTCGGTGCTGGTATCAACGCCGTTTACGGTGCCGCCGAACTCAACCGCTATGCCGGTCTGCTGGGCCCGCTGAACCCACCTAGCCAAGGTGGCCCGCTGCCGACAGATACTCGTCTGGCTCACCTGAAAGGCGACACCTGGGGCTTTGGCTGGAACGTTGGTACCCTGTATGAAGTCAATGAAAACCATCGCTTTGCACTGACCTACCGTTCACAGGTCGATATGAGCTTTGATGGTGACTTCCAGGGGCTCACTTCAGGGAACCGCACTGTTGATGGCAATCTGAAACTGGATCTCCCTGCTCAGGCCGAGTTTGCCGGTTATCACCGTTTGAATCAGCAATTCGCCGTTCACTACTCTGTAAACTGGACTGACTGGAGCGCCTTCCAGGAGCTGAAAGCAACCAGCAGCCAATGTGCTGGCGGCGTATGTCTGCAAAAAGATGAGAAGTTCAAAGATTCTACTCGCTACTCCATCGGCGGTACCTGGTATATCAACCCAGCATGGGAAGCTCGCATGGGCTTTGCCTATGACAACACCCCGATCGAAGCTGACTACCGCAGCCTGAGCATTCCCGACTCAGACCGTATCTGGTACAGCGCCGGTGCCACCTACCATATCAACACCGATATGAGCGTTGACTTTGGTATGGCTTATCTGGACGGTAAAGAAGTTGACGTCAACGAAGGTCTGCGTAGCCACTCCGACAGCCTGCGTTGGAAAGGAACTTCCCACGGCAACGCCTTCCTGGCTTCTGCCCAGTTCAACATGAAGTTCTGATTATTGATAGAATGGAAAGAGCGCCGCCAGGCGCTCTTTTTTTATCCATAACTTAGATTTCAGCGCACACATGTAGCACACACGTGTTTATTTTTCTTTTCCAATCAAGCTATTAGAGTGCATCATCCCAGCATTTAATATTGTTTTATCCAGATGCTGGCCATTACCGTTGCCTTACTGGTCATACCATATAAAATCCTGCCTCCATTCATATGACCGATTGAACCTTCGGGTAACAGCAAGGATTTTGCCATGCATCCCATCATCAAACCGTCCGCCATCGCCCTGCTGGTGATCGCGGGTCAGACCCATGCCGCCGGGTTCCAATTGGCTGAACAGTCCGCTACAGGACTGGGACGCGCCTTTGCCGGTGAGGCAGCCATCGCGGATAACGCCAGTGTACTCTCCCGCAATGCAGCAGCCATGACCCGCTTCGATCAGATGGCGCTCTCTGGCGGAGTCATCTATGTCAGTCCTGACGTCAATATTGAAGGCAACACCCGCTTGCCGACCAAAGCCGGTATCGTCACCTCCGATGCCAGTGCACACGATATCGCCGCCGCAGCCTGGGTACCCAACGCCTATCTCATCATTCCACTCAATGAGCAGTGGCGACTCGGCTTCTCGGCAACCTCTTACTACGGCCTTGGCGTCAAGATGCCGGATAACTACAGCGCGGGACACTTTGGCAATGTCTCCGATATCAAGACCATGGATCTGGGTACCTCACTCGCCTATCGCATCAATGAAATGTGGTCAATTGGTGCCGGGATCTCTGCTATTCAGGGCGAAGGCGAAGTCGGTGGCACCTTCCCTTCTCGCAACCTGATCGCAAAACATTTGCAAGGGGATGGCTGGGCATGGGGCTGGAATATCGGCACCTTGCTGGAGTTGTCGGAGCAAACCCGGATTGGGCTCTCATACCGCCACGATGTCAATTTGACACTCTCGGGTGATGCCATTCTTGGCCTGCCCAACGGCAAGGAGCTAAAAGACACAGGTTCTCTGGATCTTCCGCTACCCGCAACGGCAGAGCTTGCTGCATTTCACCAGCTGACCGAAAAACTGGCGATCCATGGCAGCCTGAACTGGACCAACTGGAGCAAATTTGTCCAGCTGGAAGCCGATCTGGATACACTGCCCAACATGCATATCAAGGATGAACACTGGGAAGATAGCTGGCGCTATGCGATCGGGATGACCTATCAACTGACTCCCCAGTGGCAGCTGCGCTCGGGAGTTGCTTACGATGCGAGCCCGGTACCAGCGGATCGCCGTACTATCTCCATTCCTGATGCCGACCGGATCTGGTACAGCCTGGGGATGGGTTATCAGTTCACCCCCAACCTGACCATGGATCTGGGGTTAACCCTGATCGATGGCAAGAAGGTTGATGTTACTGAAAAAATGGAGTTGCAACCGGGCAACCCGCAGAGCACCTCCACCTTCCAGGGCACCTCCGAGGGAGATGCCTGGCTGGCTGGCGCCCAAATGAGTTATCTCTTCTAAGTTCCCTCCCTGCAGAAAAACACTATGCCAATTATTGCCTTACCGAACAGGGTCAAAACTGGCATAGTGTTCTGCAACACCATAAAATCAACCCAGTACCCATACTGGAGCAAGGCATGTATTCCTACGTAGCCAGACAGCCGATCCTCGACAGAGACCTCAATACCCATGCCTATGAGCTGCTCTTTCGCGATAGCCTGAATAATGTCTTCCCGAGCATCTCCTCACAACAAGCCACCTCCCGGTTGGTGGTCGAGCAGTTTCTGCAACAGAATATCGATCAGCTGTTGGGTGGCCGCCCCTGCTTTATCAATTTTCCCCACTCACTGTTACTGGAAGGACTGGCCGAGTGCCTGCCACCCGAAAAGGTGGTGATCGAAATTCTGGAGGATGCCCCTCCGGATGATGCCCTGCTGGAAAAGGTGAAGCAGTTGCACAAACTGGGCTATCAGCTGGCACTCGATGACTTCACCATGTCGCCGGATTGGGAGCGCTTCCTCCCGTTTATCCACATCATCAAGTTTGATCTGCGTGACACGCCCCTGTTGCAGATCAGGGTGTTCATCAAGCGCCATCAGGCGCTGGGACTCACCTATCTGGCAGAAAAAGTTGAGGACAAGGCTGAGTTCGAACGAGCCAAAAAGCTGGGGATCCAGCTGTTTCAGGGCTTTTTCTTCAGCCGCCCCGAGATGGTCAAACAAGCCACTATGGAGCCCGCCCAGGTCGTGGTCATGCAGTTGCTCAATGTGGTCAACGAGACAGAACCCGATATCAACAAGATCGAGCAACTGCTCAGCCAGGATATCTCTCTGTCACTCAAGTTGCTGCGCTATGTCAATCATCTCAAAGGCCATGCCAACCCCATCTCCTCGTTTCGCCAGGCTGCGATATACTTGGGCAATACCCAGCTAAAGCGTTTTGTTTCACTGGTGGCTGCGACCAGTGCAGGCAAGGGGAAAAGTGCCGAGCTCTACCAGATGTCGATGATCCGTGCCCGTTTCTGCGAGTTGCTGGCGCATACCCATGCGCCGACCCTGCAGGCTCAGCAAGCGTTTATCACCGGTCTCTTTTCGCTACTGGATGTGCTTATGGAGCAGCCGATGGACAAGCTGCTGGGGACTATCCCCCTGATCGAGGATATCCGGCTGGCGCTGCTCGAGCGCAAAGGCACTCTCGGTTTCTATCTCGCATTTTGTGAAGACTACGAGAATGCCAACTGGCCCAAAGTCACGGCCCGAACAGCCCGCCTGGGGTTGAATGAAGATAAGGTAAGCCACCTTTATCTCGCGGCAACGACCTGGGTGAACGAGCAACTGCAAGCGATGGATACCGGCGATTAAGGGATCTCTACCGCAATAGCGGTCGCCTCTCCGCCACCGATACAAAGAGACGCAATGCCTCGTCTCTCTCTCCGCAACCTCAATGCCGAGATCAGCGTCACCAGAATACGTGCTCCACTCGCGCCAAGCGGGTGACCCAATGCGCAGGCGCCACCATGAACATTCACCTTGTGATGGGGGATCCCGCACCCGCTCATGGCCAGCATGGTGACCATGGCAAAGGCTTCGTTGACTTCGAACAGGTCAACCTCATCCACTGACCAGTCGAGACGAGCCAGCAGTCTGGATATTGCGCCAACGGGAGCGGAAGTGAACTCGGCCGGCAATGCCGCATGGCTCTGATAACCGACGATCCGCGCCAATACAGGTACCTGCCAAGCTTGCGCAGTGGCACCATCCATCAATATCAGCGCCGCCGCGCCGTCCGAGATGGAGCTCGAATTGGCCGCCGTAATGGTGCCATCTTTACCAAATGCAGGCTTCAGGGTCGGGATCTTCTCCGGCCTCCCTTTGCCCGGTTGTTCGTCTTCGGCCAGCAACAAGCGATCACCGCGATAGACACTTGCCAGCTCGGATGCAAACGCGCCGGCTTGCTGCGCAGCGCGGGCACGCTGCAACGACGCAAGGGCAAACTCATCCATGGCAATGCGGGTCAAACTGGCATGATCGGCGCTGCGCTGGGCGTGTATTCCCATCAACTGGCCATCATAGGCATCCTGCAATCCGTCGAGGAAAAGGTGATCAAACAGCTGTTGATGGCCCATCCGAAAACCATTGCGGGCATTATCCAGCAGATAGGGGGCCCTGCTCATGCTCTCCATCCCCCCAGCCACCACAATCTTGTTATCGCCCAGACGAAGGGAATCTGCCGCCAGCATCACCGCCTTCATGCCGGAGCCACACACCTTGTTGACCGTGGTAGCAGGCACACTCTCTGGCAATCCCGCTTTTAACATCGCCTGCCTTGCCGGCGCTTGTCCCACACCTGCCGAGAGCACATTGCCCATAAACACTTCATCGATCTGCTCGGGAACAAGCCCGCCCTGTGCCAACGCAGCGGCAATGGCACAGGCCCCCAGCTCCGGGGCCGCCACCTCTGCCAGTGCCCCTTGAAACGCCCCCATTGGCGTACGTTTTGCTGCCACAATTGCAATATCCATTTGCCCGCCTCTTTTAGTTACATGGTCATAACATAGGTTTTCTATGCCATGGGAACAAGAGTTGCAGTGCAGTTTACGTTTAGGTAAGGTGCCAGCAGGATTTAGCTCGCCAAGAAGTTTATATGAACAAAAACAAGGATGAAGCCCGGAGCTACAGCATCAGTGAACTGGCTCGGGAATTTGATATTACGACGCGTAGCATCCGTTTCTATGAGGATCAAGGGTTACTCAATCCCGCCAGAGAAGGGCAGACCCGCATCTACAGCAAGCAGGATCGGGTTCGTCTCAAGTTGACCCTGCGTGGTAAGCGGCTCGGTTTCAGTCTGGCCGAGATCCGGGAGTTGTTTGATCTTTATGATGCCGACAAGAGCAGCCGCACCCAGCTGCAAACCATGCTCGGGCTGGTTACCGAGAAGCGGGAGACGCTGCAGCAGCAGATGGAAGATATCAGGATGGTGCTGCTGGAGCTGGATGCCGCGGAGCGGCGCTGTCAACAGGCATTGCAGCAACTGGGTCGTTAAAGAAGGGGGCCGTGAGATCCCCTTCTCATGCTTCAGATAACAAAAAGCCACTCCTGAGAGTGGCTTTTCTGCTACCTGACGGTTCGTGATTAAACGCGAACGAAGTCCAGGTGAACCAGCTTGTAACGTACCGGGTGACGCTGGATAGCTTTCACTTTCACGTTAACTTCTTCGCCGTTGATAACCAGAGTCAGTACGGACTCATAGAATTCCGGCTTTTCTTGGGCCAAGATGAATTTCTTGTGGTCAACAGTGATGGACTGGGCTTCTTTGCCTGCACCGTAAACGATGGCAGGAACTTGGTCAGCTTGACGCAGGCGGCGGCTCGCACCTTTCCCCAGGTCAGAACGGACTTCAGCTTGGAATACGAAAGACATAGTATGTATCTCTTTTAAAGGAATGTATGGTGCAAACTGCGACCGGTCAGCACCTCGCAAAACGAGCGCGAATACTACCATGGGCCAATAGCGGATACAAGGCTCATCCCGCGCTTTAACGCCCCTGCTCAAGACGAGCAAATTGCTGTTGCCGCTGGGCCGGACTCAACGCATCAAACTGCGCAAGCGTCTCGGCGCGAGGACAGTAGAGCCCCTCCCCGGTTTTGACCCGGATACTGTTACCGAGGCCCGCCCTGTTTTCTGCGGCCAAGGCCAGCAGATAGCTGTAAGTATCTGCCCCCACCCTGCTGGATAGCTGATTGGCGATGCGCCACAGCGTCTCACCCGCCGCGACCCGATGGCACACTGAGCGCCCCTCGCCAACCGCCGGCGCAGAGAGTGTCAGTGTGGTGCTATCAGATGACACGCTGGCCGCCAGCAGACCATCACTGCGACTCCCCCTCTCGCCAACTGCGGCACCAAGCAACGCCAGCAATGGCTCTGCTGCGTAGCGGGGGGCGACCGCCAACTGAACCGGCATGGCACGAGGAACGTTGAACTCGGCGATAAAGGGCGCTATGGGTTGCGATGGCTCAAAAGGTGAAACACTGCCATGCTGCACGGTTGCAGCGACCTGGCCGGGGGCGACCCCGTAAGCCATCTCGTCGATGCGCCGCAGTCTTGCCAGATAGGTTTTGGAGAGCTGCGCCTCCCCCTCGAACAGATCGAAGGGGGGCACCAATCGGGCGGGAAAGAGGATCTGCCAGCGACCGTGCTTCTGCTTTTGGGCCAGCGGCGGAAACTGATTGCCACGCCAAGCCACAAACATCGCAGGCGGCGTGCGCGCCAGCGGGTAATATTCCGGGTTCAACTGCACCCAGGTTTGTTCCGCAATGGGTTGATAACCGCTGATCACCACCTGCGCCACACTCAACCAGACCCCCAGCATCCTTGCCTCCCTGACTTGCGGTTTGAAGGGGCTACCTGACCGGCAACCCCTTCTTATCACGCGCTATCATGCTGTTAAAACAGTTAGATAGCAGCTTAGCACTGAGCGATGGCGTTAAGCACCCGTTTATCGGAGACCGGATAAGGGGTGCCCAGATTCTGGGCGAAGAACGACACCCGCAGCTCCTCGATCATCCAGCGGATATTGGCCACCTCGGTGGGCACCAGCTGGGATTTGGGGATCTTGGCCAGCAGCGCCTTGTACTCCGACTCCACACTGTGCACCTTGAGCATGTAGACCCGATCCCGGTTGGAATCGATGGCCAGCTTCTCCAGACGTCGCTCGATGGCCCGCAGGTAACGCAGCAAGTCAGGCAGCCGCTGCCAGCCGGTCTCGGTGACAAAGCCCTTGTGAATAAGGTTGCCGAGCTGCTGCTGGATATCTGACATGGCAAAGGCGGTGTCGAGCTGCATCTTGCCCTTGAGCCGCTTCTTGATCTCATGGGAGAGCGTCAGCACGGCTTCCACCTGCTTGGCCACCTCCACCACCGTATCGTTGAGCTCGGCGCGGACATACTCCTTGAGCGCCTCGAAACCGGCCTCGTCCCAGGCCAGCCCGCCATGTTGCTCGATCAGCTTGTCGCAGCCACAGGCGATACAGTCATCAATCAGCTCCGCCACCTTGCCAAACGGGTTGAAATAGAGCCCCAGCTTGGCCTTGTTGGGCAGCTTCTCCTGCAGATACTTGATGGGAGATGGCACATTGAGCAGCACCAGCCGGCGCTGGCCCGCCCACATCAGCTGCTGCTGCACCACAGGGCTCTCCACCAGCTGAATGGCGACCGAATCCTTCTCGTCTACCAACGCCGGATAGGCTTTCACCTCGAAGCCGGCGCGCTTCTGGCTGTACTCCTGGGGCAGCTCGCCAAAGCTCCACAGGGTGAGACCGGACTGCTCGATGTCATCATCCGCCACTTGCGACAGGGTCTCCTGCACCTTGCCACGCAGCGACTCTTTCAAGGCTTCCAGATCTTTCCCTTCCGCCACCTTCTTGTGCTTGTCGTCCACCACCCGGAAGGTGAGTTTCAGGTGCTCGGGCACCGCATTCCAGTCCCAGGATTCGCGAGGTACGGTGACGCCGGTCATGCGGCGCAGTTGACGCTCCATCTCGTCCAAGAGCGGCCCCTGCTCGGGGTTGATGCTGGCAAGCAGCGCATCGGCATAGTTCGGCGCCGGCACAAAGTTCTTGCGCATCGGCTTGGGCATCGACTTGATAAGGGCCACCAACAGCTCGTGGCGCAGCCCCGGGATCAGCCACTCGAACCCCTTCACCTCCACCTGATTCAGGAGCGGCAGCGGAATATGCAGGGTCACGCCATCGGCGGCCTCCCCCGGCTCGAACTGATAGGTCAACTTGAGCTTGAGGCGCCCCTGCTGCCAGAAGTTGGGGTAGTCGAGATCGCTGATGTGGGCGGCATCCCCTTTCATCAGCATCTCTTTCTCGAAGTTGAGCAGCTCGGGATCCCGCTTTTGCGCCTCTTTCCACCACTTGTCGAAGTGACGAGCGGAGATCACCTCCTCCGGCAAACGGGCATCGTAGAAGCGGAACAGATCCTCGTCATCCACCAGAATGTCGCGTCTACGGGATTTGTGCTCCAGCGCCTCCACCTCGGCCAGGAGCTTGCGGTTATCGCTGAAGAAACGGTGACGGGTCTCGAAATCCCCCTCCACCAGGGCGCGGCGGATGAACAGCTCGCGGCACAGCGCCGGATCGATGCGGCTGAAGTTGATGATGCGCTCGTTGACTAGGGTCAGGCCATAAAGCGTCACCTTCTCCTTGGCCATTACGGCGCCATTTTTCTTCGACCAGTGGGGGTCGCTGTGGTGCAGCTTGATGAGGTGCCCCGCCAGCGGCTCCACCCACTCGGGTTCAATCTTGGCGTTGATGCGGGCATAGAGGCGCGAGGTCTCCACCAATTCTGCGGCCATCACCCACTTGGGCGGCTTCTTGAACAGACCCGAGGCCGGGAACAGGTGGAAACGGCCGTTGCGGGCGCCAAGGAACTCGGGCTTTTCCAGATCCTTGTTGCCGATGTGGCTCAAGAGGCCGGTCAGCAGGGCACAGTGCACCGTCTTGAAATCCGCCGGTTCATGGTTGGCTTTAAAACCCAGCTCCTTGACCGTCTGACGCAGCTGGAAATGGATGTCCTGCCATTCGCGCACCCGCAGATAGGAGAGAAACTCCTTCTGGCACATGCGGCGGAATGGATTGCTGCCAAGGGCATCCTGCTGCTCTTTCAGGTAGTTCCACAGATTGACGAAGGCGAGGAAGTCGGAATCCTTGTCCTCAAAGCGCCTGTGCTGTTCGTCGGCGGCCTGCTTCTTCTCCATGGGCCGCTCGCGGGGATCCTGAATGCTGAGGGCCGCAGTGATCACCATCACCTCGCTCAAGCAGCCGGTCTGCGCCGCGCTGATCACCATCTTCGCCAAACGCGGATCAAGGGGGATGCGCGAGAGCTGGCGACCGGTCTCGGTCAGCTGCAACTTTGCTTCGCGATCGCCGGTGGCGGGCAGCTCGCGCACCGCCTCCAGCTCCTTCAAGAGGGTCAGGCCGTCCTTGATATGGCGCGATTCCGGCGGCTCCACGAAGGGGAACGCCTCCATGTTGCCAAGGCCGAGCGCCAGCATCTGCAGGATGACGGAGGCCAGGTTGGTGCGCAGGATCTCGGGGTCGGTAAAGGCGGGACGGCTGTTGAAATCCTCCTCCGAGTAGAGACGGATACAGATGCCGTCCGCCACCCGACCGCAACGCCCTTTACGCTGGTTGGCGCTGGCCTGGGAGACCGGCTCGATGGGCAGGCGCTGCACCTTGGTGCGCCAGGAGTAGCGGCTGATGCGGGCGGTGCCCGGATCAATGACGTAGCGAATGCCCGGCACCGTCAGCGAGGTCTCCGCCACGTTGGTGGCGAGTACGATGCGCCGTCCGGCATGTTGCTGGAACACCTTGTTCTGCTCGGCGTTGGAGAGGCGAGCGTAGAGCGGCAGCACCTCGGTGTCGCGCAGATTGAGCTTGCGCAGGGCATCGGCGGTATCGCGGATCTCCCGCTCGCCGTTCATGAAGATAAGGATGTCTCCTAAACCTTCTCTAGCCAGCTCTTCCACCGCATCGAAAATCCCCTGCAGCTCATCGCGCTCTTCCAGCCCTTCACTTTTATCACTGGTGAGCGGGCGGTAGCGCACCTCTACCGGATAGGTGCGGCCAGAGACCTCTATCACCGGCGCCTTGTTGAAATGGCGGGAGAAGCGTTGCGGGTCGATAGTGGCCGAGGTGATGATCACCTTGAGATCCGGGCGCTTGGGCAGCAGTTGCTTGAGATAGCCCAGGATGAAGTCGATATTGAGGCTGCGCTCGTGGGCCTCATCGATGATGATGGTGTCGTACTGGGTGAGCATCCGGTCGTTCTGGATCTCCGCCAGCAGGATACCGTCGGTCATCAACTTGATATGGGTCTGCTCGCTAACCTGATCGGTAAAGCGCACCTTGTAACCCACGTAGTGACCGAGTTCGGACTCCATCTCCTCGGCAATACGGGCCGCCACAGTGCGGGCCGCCAGACGACGCGGCTGGGTGTGGCCGATGAAGCCCTTCACCCCGCGCCCCAGCGCCAGACAGATCTTGGGGATCTGGGTGGTTTTGCCCGAGCCGGTTTCGCCGGCGATGATCACCACTTGATGCTCTTCAATGGCTTTGGCGATCTCCACCTGCTTCTGACTGACCGGCAAGTTGTCCGGATAGGTGACCTTGGGTACGCCCGCCAAACGGGACTGGTAACGCGCCTGCGCCGCATCCAGATCGGCGGCAATGGTCTCGAGTACCGCAGCCTGTTTGCCCTCGGGCAACTTCTTGGCACCGTGCAGACGGCTGGAGAGACGGCGGGCGTCGAGGTTCATGCAGGCAGAGAGACGGCGGCGCAGCGCCTCGATAGAGAGAGACAAGGTACGAATTCCTTAAATAGGTGCCCAGAGGGGCCATATCGATAAGCTGGGAGCGATCCTAAAGAGCGAGCGGGGGCGGTGCAAGCCTTAACGTAGCGTTATCTATGGGAAGACCGAGAGATTGGCCGCTCCTCAAACATGACAAAACAACCATTGTAAGATGGCATAACATGAATAAATGGCAGCATATGAAATAGCCAAGGCAAGCCGAAGCTTGCCTTGGGAGAGAGAAAAACAGGATTAACCGTGGGTGTGATGGACAAAACAGGTAGTGAGCTGGGCGTGAATGGCCTGCATGACGTTGTGGCGGTTGATGACACCGAGCAGACGCCCTTCCTCCACTACCGGATAGATCTTCGGCTTTTGCCCCATCATCATCTCCGCCAGACTCAAAATGCTGGTATCGGGACCCACCGACAACACCTCCTTGCGCATCACATCCTTGACCTGCGCTACCTGTTCGCAGTGATAGGCCTCCTTAAGCAACACTGCGATGCAATCCTGCTCGGAGATCCAGCCAATCAGATGGCCCTGGCCATCCACCACCGGGCCACCGAGCTGATGACTGTTCAGAAATTTCTCGACCGCAGCTTGCACCATCATGTCGGCAGTGAAGGTGATGGGTCTGCTCTGCATATAATCCTTGGCTTTTAGCGATTCCATATCTGCTCCCCTACGGTAGTCCATCAAGCTGGCGTCTTGTGCGCCGGTACCGGCACCATGCTCGGCTTGTTCCAAGCATAGCTGGCTCGCAGCAGTATGAGTCAGCGGCCAGCCTCTCCCTCAATTGATGGCATGATCCGGCTCGCGATCCGGAATGGCTGCCATCATCATCTGCGGCAGGTGATCGGCCAGCACCGCCACTACAGCGGGATCGACCCGCCCCTGATCCGCCAGTTGCTGCATAAAGGTCAATGCGTCACGGGCAGGCAGACCGCGCCGATAAGGTCTGTCCTGCACCATGGCCTGAAAAATATCGGCGACCCGCAGGATCCGCGCTTCGAGCGCCATGGCGGATGCCGGCAGGTGGAACGGATAGCCCTCCCCGTCAGGCTCCTCATGGTGATAGGCCGCCCAACAGGCAATCTCTTCAAACCCTTCGATATGGCGCAGGATCTGGTAAGTCTCGAAGCTGTGGGTATTGATGATGGCCCGCTCCTCTTTCGTCAGGCTGGCAGGCTTGTCGAGGATCTCGTCCGGCACCCTGAGCTTGCCCAAATCGTGCAGCAAACCGGCGATCTCCAGCATGTCACAATGGATGGCACTGACTCCCATCTGCTCGGCCAATGCCCGAGACAACCTGCTCACACCGAGTGAATGCGTCATCGTGAATGGGCTTTTGGCGTCGACAATGCCGGAGAAGATCTGCGCCAGCGCTTTTAGCTCCCCGTTGAAAGTCAGGCAAGGCTCCCGCACCTGCAGCATCTCCAACATGTAATCATTGATGGAGCGAGCCTCCAGCTGCAGCCAGAATGCCTCAGAGCGAGACGCCTTGAGGAAGGCATCCACCAGCTCGGGGGCAAAGAACTCGTCACGGAAATCCTGCAGGCGTGCGCGGATCTCGTTGGTATGCATCAACAATGAACCATCGCCATAGTAGGGCGCCGCCAACGCATCGCAGCGATCCACCAGAAAGATAAGGTTGGCCTGACGGGCTACATTGGGGTCCACATCGGCCATCTCGCGCAACAGGTGCCAGTGGGTGTGGTGATAACGGATAGGCAGGGCCAGTGGGGCCAGCAAACGGAAATCCTTGAGCAGCTGATATCCCACCTCGCAGTGGCGCTGGGAGGACTCCCAATCGAACTCACTAACCAGATGGTGATGGGTGATGGTCGAGGAGACACCAATATCGTGCAGCACGCCGAGCTCAAACAACAAACAACATTCAGCTGTATCCAGCCCCAATACCCGACCACACTCGGCCGCCATGATCCCGACCCGTTTACCATGGGCCACATCGCCAATTCCTACCAGATCCAGTGACGCAGACAAGGCATAAACGACCTGTCTGAGATCCACCTGAAGCGAGCACGAACCGGCTTCCTGCGCTCTGTTCATGATCCCTGTCCCATGCTGTTTTGTGATGATGCAAGGGTGTCGTTTTACTCCTTGCTACTGATAAATCTAGTCATTAATCCCATGGTTTACCTCATCACGGTTTTGCAAAAAGCAGTGCAAAGAGGCTTATAGAGCCCTTGTATCCCTACTACCGCTCAACCGGGCCTCTTTCACGCGAACAAGACCTGCTGCTCGATGGCATTGCCGGGATACACCCAACCGGCGTAGAAGGATAAAAGCGGTCATCGCACAGCATATGCGAGCAGTCGCGACACCATAAGGTTCCGCACACTGGTGTTAAACAAAGCTCGTCTTGCAGCTAAATGCAGTCGCGCGGTGCTTCGGATGGCTGAAGAGGTTTCAGATATGAAAAGCAGGCGAGAGGTTATGCTGTCTTCATCAATCTGGTTTTCT
Source organism: Aeromonas sp. 604176 (assembly GCF_049170755.1). Classification (NCBI taxonomy): domain Bacteria; kingdom Pseudomonadati; phylum Pseudomonadota; class Gammaproteobacteria; order Aeromonadales; family Aeromonadaceae; genus Aeromonas; species Aeromonas sp. 604176. The sequence goes on along the minus strand of NZ_JAAKNE010000009.1, from coordinate 26,501 downwards.
GTCTTGGTGACCAGCGAGAACAAATAGAGATCGTGCATGTTGATATCACATCTTTGAGCCGTACAACCAGGCATTAATTTTCTGCAGTTATCCATAGATAAAAACAATAATATTCCACGTTCCACAAACCTAAAAATATAATTCCTGATTGGCAAGATAGTTAAAATAAGGCGTGACAGCGTATTCATACCTGAGCTTTATCATGCTTCAGTATTTTTCGTGAAATGGCGTTGGGCTACTGTAGCTTGCCACGACTATTTCATACTAACAGTAACCCTTACAGCAATGGCCTCACCAATATAATTAATAACCAGCACCGCCAATAAATATCAACAATCAAACAGCAAACTCATTTACTTTCAGTTGTTTTTCTAATCTAAATCCCGATTTGGCTGGATTGAATATATAACCAGACCCAGAGACATTTGTCAGGCATGAGCAATCTTCATCTGCTTTCCTCAAGAACTTTCTAATATTTGACAATGAAACCGAAACGGTATTGTCGCAGACAATACGATTAGTCCATACACTATGTAAAATTTCATCTTTTGAGATCAATCGCCCTACGTTATTTATCAAATAAATCAATACATCCCTGTCTTTTTTACCCAGCCTAGACTGTACCAACAATCCCCCCAATGCTTTGTATTCGACAATACCATTTTGAAGATCAAAGGTAACTCCCTTATCTCTATTTACCATTTTTATATACATATCATTTCACCTCGACCAATACAGATTCACATATGCCTGATAACTAAGCAGCAATAATCCTATGTTTTAATCAAAATGTAGTGATGCTAAAATAATAAATTTATAAAAATAAAAAAGTCTTTCTTTTCAGTATGTTATACCAGAACTATCTCATCTGTCATAGTAATTTCATTGTTCATTCATCACTCAGAATGCTCAGTAACAGGCAACCTTTTCAAAGGTCATCTCCTGTATTATTCAATACTCAAAACCATGAAATAACGACTTGATTAATCTTATATCACTGCTATATAAAAAGAGTTCATGAGTATCCTCACATGACATAAAGAATACAATGCTGGTTAAATATAATGCTGATTCGACGCAAATTTACATGAAAAGATATGATTTAATAGGGAGTTAATTTAGATCTATCTATTATCCGATAGCTATGTAGCTATTTGCCAGATCATCGCAGAGAGTTGTCACCAGCTTTGATAACTGTATTTTTACGTTACCGCCTCTGATTATCTCAGGAACCGACATTAGATATGTCTACCAGTCACTTGATAGCTTTATTTACCATAACGTATCAAGCCAGATTTAAACTAGACATGATTTGATATTTATTGTCAAGCTGGCATATATTTAACAGCATTATCAACAACCACTAACAAGTTAATATAACACCAAGAAATTTACCACAACAATAAATATTCAGATGACAATCAAAGCAACTTCTCACATCCTGCTTATTTTGCTTTATAAACATCTCCATCTGTTGTAAAACTACGCAACTAATAAACGGTTAAGATTTGTGTCAAGGTTTATAGTGAGACACCTCACTTAAAATTTTCTATAATTAATGGATTAGATAAACTAATTAATACTGAAACTATGATGAGCGACATCTCACTATTGAGAACAAATAATATACAGGGCGCTTGAATAAGAGTATTGCAACTATAGTAATGTTACTTATAGAATCACTAAAAGTAAGGCTACCGTAGATAGAGGTCTAAGGATTAGCTTTCACTGGATGAGAGCCTTGTTTATAACGTAAAATTTAATCATTGGTGGTTTTGCATGCTGGACTACAACCCCGTCTCAGGTGACGTCACATGGAACTCAGAAGTGATTGCTCGATTAAGCAAAAGCGAGACACTGATTTTTTCCGCTTTACTAAAAAAATTAAATCAGTTTTCCAGTAAAGAGGAACTGATTGAAGAAGGGTGGCCTAACAAGTTCGTCTCTCCCAATTCATTGGCAGTTGCTATAAAAAACATCAGAAAAGTACTACAAGAAACTGACGGGGCTTTTAAGATAGAAACCGTTCACAGGAGAGGTTATATACTTCATGGCGCAGCAGACAAGATCCAATCTAGCATGATTGCTCTGCAACCTCCTTGTGACTCGTCAAAAAATAAAAATGAGATAAATACAGAGAATAAAGCAACCGAATCAAGTTCAGATGAAGTAGATGAGGCCATTATTGATATGGCCAAAATTAACGCAAAGATCATAGCGCAAGAAAATCATGCCAGTTATTTTAAAAAAATATTTGTCAAAACACTATTCTCGCTGTATTGCGTAGCGATCCTGTCATTAGGTATCATATATTTCTTTTCTTCAGGTGAGCTTTACTGCTATCAGTTAAGTGAAAAAACAAAGATATGTGGCGTTTTTGAGCTAAATAAAAGCAAGCAAAAGTCAATATCTGACGATATACAAAAGAAATCTGGTCTTTATCTTTATGGATATGACAACAATGATCAAGACATTAAAGTTCATAGCGTTGACTAGTTTCATAGTCCTCCATACTTATATTATTATTCCAGTTATCAATGGTATGGGGTGCAATTATAACTCAGAGGCAAATGATGTAAAGATGAAATATATAAGCACATGTCGATTCGGCATTGTAGAAACAATCGCATGGAACAAGATTAGTGGAGAGAAAAAACTTTTTAAAGGAATCTTGGCAAAAAAGAAAGACGATTTGTTTTTTTTTGTAGTTTATTCAAAAGAACTATCCAAACCTATATTCGATTTTGATGATGGTCTAAATGTAAGGTTTACCGATGCTCATATATACTCGGCGAAGCAAATTCATGCGGGGCAATACGATTGGGTTCTTCTAAGAAACCCATCGTATCGTGTTTACAAGGTAAATATGGCTGGCAAGTTGGGATTTTGGTAATGCTATTCTTGCTAGCCAATGATATTAAGTAGCATAGCTTTTAATTTTATATCGATTGACGCCTTCTTTATCGGCTTAGAGCCAATCTTTTATGTAGCTTAACATGGCCTCTTCTTTCATTGGTTTTGAGAAATAGTACCCTTGCACATATTTTACCCCCAAGTTTTTCAACACCCAAAGCTCGTCTTCTTCTTCAACACCCTCAGCGATAACGTACATACCCGCTTCGTTCGCATAAGTTAATATGGAGTTCAAAAGGCGCTGCATGGATAGTGAGTTATTAATACCAGACACTAGATTCCTATCAATCTTGATTGCATCAAAAGCCCCCATACTTAGTGTAGAAAAAAAGGCATAGCCAGTACCAAAGTCATCAAGGTAAACTTCTACTCCGAGTTCTTTTATTTGGCCAACCGCATTCATGAACACTGACTGCTCAACGATTGGTACCGACTCAGTAACTTCTAAATTTAATGAACCTCGTGGCAATTTACATTCTATGATCACCTTTTCCATTAAGTTTCTAATTATCCCACAATTGAAGATGATCTGAGAGGGAGATATGTTGACTGTAACGGGATAACCTGACTTTAGAATAAAATTTACTGCGCATTGTACCATAAGTTCAAACAGTGCATTCATATGGCCATATTCTTCAGCCCACTGAATTATATCAACCGTGCTAAAATTAGGATGTCGCAGTAATGCTTCAAATGACTTTATTCTCCCCTGCTCAATATCGTGTAGCGGCTGGAATACCGCATAACATTCCCCCAACATTAACTCTATATTAAATGTTCTTTGCAAATAAAATGTCTCATGATTTTTTCGGTAGTCCATCTTTTCTTCAAAATACACTGGCGCACGATCATGGGAGCATTTGGCTGCATACATGGCCATATCCGCTTTATCAAGCAACTCTTCTACTGTAACTGCTTGATGAGGATAAGCGCTAACTCCAATAGAAATACCAATTGAAAATGTGCGCTCTCCTATTGCGATGGGCTGCGTTATTTTTTCGATTAGTTCCTGACAACGCTGCAGGGCTACACTTTTCTCACCAGGAATAACAAAAGCAAACTCATCACCACCAAGGCGTGCGACAGGGCTATTCATACCTAAGATTGATGACATTCTTGATGAAGATATCTTTAATACAAGGTCACCGGCAGCGTGTCCCATAAAATCATTAATTTCTTTAAATTTATCAAGGTCTGCATATGCGACCAGAAACTCTTCATTGGTGTTACATTTTTCACTTAATACGCTCCTGAATCCCTCTCTGTTAAGCAAGCCAGTCAAAGGGTCTATTAGTTTACTTTTTCTAAGCTCATCTACCGTTTTCTGCAGCGCATGTATAATGTGTGTTTCTTTCTTCCGCATTATCAAGATAATGCTGGTACTAATGCATATACTGTAAAATAAAATAAAATCATAAAGAGATAAATCCAAAGCTACATTTACAGCAGCGCAAAAAGCTGAGACCAACGCTGCAATAACAATTCTCACATAGGGTCTGGATTTAATAAAAAGACAAATAAATGATGCCATCAAGATTAATGCAAACGTTTCCTTTGACAAGGTATGAAAAAACTCATTTACTATAAAAAAAACAATTGATGACAGTGACACCAATAAACAAAAGTTCATCATCTTCAGGTTTTTGTTGTCAGGAATGAATTGCTCTGACAAAAAAAGATATGATGTAAAAAAGGTAAATGCCATTAGGTTTGCGGAAAACAGCTGATATACCAATTTTTCTGAGGAACTAGGGAAAACCAGGACAGATACACTTGCAATAAGAGTACATAAGGCTCCACCAAAATGGAGCCATAAAAATGATAGCACTTCATTGTCTTTTGAAAGAAAAGATATTGATGATTGCCAAAAATTCAACACAAATAGAAAGCCAATGATAAATACAGTGTTATTGACAGCATACATTATCAATGATGACCAATAAGACCCCATTCCCATAGGATAATTTTGGCTACTAAAATAGAGTAAGTTGAACCCTATTACTGTCATGAAAATTGATATTAGTGATATTGTCTTATCTATGCAGCGACCAAATGCCCATAGAAAAAATACCAGATATGCATTAGGTGCCCAGATAATGCTGTATTCAGAATGATGATGCCCATCATTTTTCAATGTATGGAATACATCTTGATAAATCATATTACAGAGTGTTAATGTACACAATGCAATAACAAGTGTAGTATTCTTGATGGCACTCATAACATGACCTTATAGGAGACATCATCCAGATTTTTTGCTAAATGAGCAGTTGAAATATAATCGCCCATCAATGCAAAAAATGGTGTCCGACAAGCTATATCCAGATCTGTCTGACTTTGCACTCTATCTAATATGAGTTGCATTGCCAGTTTTTCTTTAACATAGAAGCAGGTATCAATAAAGTGATTAACTTCCGCCAAATTAGACGGAGGCGGTCCTAATCTGACATATTTAAATAGTTCTTTAACCACCTGGAAATCTCTGGGTTCGTTATCTTTCCAGTTATACCCTCCCAGACAAACCATATGGCCACTATCGACTATTTTAAATAGTGACTTTTGCCACTCCTTATCATTTTTATGATATGGTAAATTCAAGTCAAGAATCAACTCTATCTTTTGAGAGCGCAGACTATCCATCAATGCTATTAGCTGGCTAGATATTTTTGATAATACTCGTGGTTCAGCCTTAAAAAATAACTGACATGGCCGACGTCCAGCTTGATGATATGCCTTGCAACACTCTTCAAGAAGTGACATTTGTACACAGGTGATCATCAAAAGCAAATCGTGATCACAGGAATGATAGAATGAAGCCGCCTCCATACTGAGTGGTCTAAAATAGAAACCAGCCATTCTTTTTTTAGGGTCTTTGCTATAAATATCCTGTACAAATAATCGAGTGTAGCTATTCCACCACTCAATATCATCCTCACCGATGTTCCAACTGTTATCCTGTTCCATTTCATCCCCAATCTGACCGGTCTATGATGTTTCAAATTTGGCAGATTGAGATTTTAAGTTGAGCCATCAAAAAGATGATGATTAATAAAATAATAAAAACCACTCACCAAGACAGATGATGGCAACATAACGCATTGATTTAATGCGATTTTATGGATAACCATACAAATGATTGAATCTCCAAGAATGATTTTTTTACAACGTGAAGTTTAATTCTTCAGGCTCTATTTTTTGAGCCACATATATTAAAACTCGGCAACCGTCCTCTGATAGCTTTCATATTTGTACTTCTGCATGGGGTTGGTTTTATAACCATTCCAAGCTCAACGAGCTGTAGTATATGGATATCACTCTTGTTGTTCAGTAGTGATGGCGTGAATAACCGCAGTGCAAAATTGAGGGGATAATGGTGATCACATCACCACTATCCCCGGTTAGTTCCATTCAATCGGTATCGTTCCGGGAAACAAGGCCTCCTCAACGACGTATGCACGCTACCTGGCTAGGCTGTGTGTCACCGAATCCACCAACGAGACCTGTGTGCATATAGACGGCGGCATGTGCACTAACAGCAAGAGGGTCGTACGTCTCACTCGTCCAATAGTCATCGAAAGAGCCACCACACTTGTTAGCCAGTGGCCATCCATGAACATGACACAAGGCATAATTCTCACCAGAAGAAGGAGATATCTCGACAAACAATGCCTGCAATTCAGCTACCGTCGGTAGACGGCGTCCGATGCTATTGCAGTAGTTGTCGGCATCCAGCCAATTCATGGTTGCCGGATCCGGCTTGAGGAATCTTGTTATCATCAATTCTGTAAAGCTGACCGTTGCCGCTTTTTGCACGGTATCGCTATTTTTCGCATATAGCGTCACCTCCACATCCTCAACCACGCTGTTGCGCAGTGACACGATCACCTCACCAACGTCATTGGTAGTGGTCGTCCATGGCGACTCGTTATCGAACGTGGCGGTGCCCTTGTCAGCACTGAACTGCACAGTGATCGGCACATTTGCCAGAACCGACCCAGCAAGGTCTTTGAATTTGGCCACTATTGTGTTCAAGGCCTTATTATTGGCGGGCTGATTATTGGTGCCCACGGCTAATCTATCGAGCACCGGGTAGAGTGCGAAGTTGGCATCACTGGTCATGCCCGTGTCACCGGAATTGGCTTCAGCCCTTGCCGTCACGGCGACCGTCTCAGCCCGGGTGTTGATGAGGGTCACTGTTGCCAGACCATTACTGTCGGTCACACTTGTCGCTGCGCCCAAGGTTGCCGTGGTGCTGCCATGCGACCATACCACGCTAGCGCCCTGCATGGGGTTCCCCTCGATATCATGCACAGTCGCAGTCAGCAGGTCAGCGCTGACGTTATCCGCAGGCTGATTGTCAGTGGTGGTCACCAGCTGGGCCACTCTCGCGGTGGCAGGGTTGGCGGCCAGAGTCACCTGCAGTGATGGAGGAAGAGTGGTCAAGGGAGCGCCATCCAGCTGTGGCGTCAGGGTGACAACGCCAGACTTGGTCCCCGTCAGGATGTACTCATAGATGCCATTGCCCCGGTCGTTTTCCATCAGGGAGATAACATCTGTATCCACACCGCTATAACCTAGCTCCACCCGATCACTGATGCCGATTACCGGTGTTTGATTGTCGTCTTTGAGGGTCAGCGTCAAAACTGCGTTATCAACCCCATCCGCCACTATGGTGGACTTGTCGACACTGAAGGTGGATTTGGCGGGGTCTGGCCGCCCCTGCACCACCGCAGAGAGCGAACTGCTTGTCTCGACCCCCTCGGACGGATCGGTCACCGCCGGATTGGTGGCCGGGATGACCGCAAAGCGAAGCTGTTTGCCACGCTCGGCATCGGTCAACAGATAGCGATCACCTCTGGCGAGTTCGATGTCACTATTATTCAGCCAGCGCAATACACTGCCCTGTTCCTCATCAGTATCCTGGTCATTAAAGGTATATGTTCCCAGCAGGGTATCCCCCACCAAGGGCGCCGCCGGGCCAGTCAGTGTCACGCCAGATGCCACTGGCGCACGCCCCTGCACCGACAGGGTGTTGGCACTTTCGGCCATTGCTCCTGTCGTTTGCCCCAGCACCAGCCACAGTGCCAGATATGACAAATAACGAGATATCACCTTCATTCAAACACTCTCCGGTTTACGACAGCACCATCACCTGCTGTAACTAGCCAGCCTCGCCATTTTTACAGGCCAAGCTGATTAAAATGGTGGGCGCCCGCGGGCGCCCTGTATTACTGATTGATGTGCCCACCCCACCTTCCCTGGCAAGGCAGGACAACCCGTTATCCATCCGATAACCATCAACCTCTTGCTGCGGGCGATGGTCCGAATATCATGCCCATCCAGCCGGGGCTGGTGATGGCTTTACTTCTTGGTGACATCAACCCGCAGCTTGCGCTTCTGATCATCCTTGCTTGGGGTGTAGGTTTCACTGACAGCCCCAGGAATGTTGATGTAGTTGCCACCTGCACCATCCTCAATTTGCCATGTGTAGTTGTAATCACTCGCCACCCCAACCCCACCGGCACTGGTAGTGACCTTGGCCCTGAGTTCGGTCGAGACAATCGGATTGCCACCAAGCGCAGCGTCAGTGGCCGCAATGACGATCTCGACGGCATCCACCTCATTGGGATCAACCACATCAACAGAACCATCGCCATCAGGAGAGCCCCCCGCCGCCGCAACTTCATTCCCCTGATAAGGGTCTGTCGTGGTTGCATCGGTTTGCGGAATTACTCCTGCTGTGATTTGGGTACCAAGATCTGCCAAAGTCAGGGTATAACTATCACCGGTTACCCCCATATCAATGCCATCGCGATACCACTTGTACTCACTCGGTGCTTGAGCATCCATATCCGGATCATCAAAACCTTGTTCTTCAATTTTGAGGCTGTCACCTACATCCACTCGACCGTTGTTGTTGACATCGACATAGTTGAATGACACTCCAGTCAACGTTGGGGGTCGCCCCTTCACGGTATCGGTTGGAGCCGACGTCAGCGCGCTGGCGCCACTGGCTACCCCCCACATTACCATTGCGATCGATACCGCGATTTTTTGCTTTCTCATCACTTGCTCTCTTCCTTTTGGCTACAAAAAATGACTTACATGGCGTCGATAAACGCCACTCCGGATGCTCACAGCGCCGCAACAATGACGCGCACCCGTTTCTTCTGATCCTCTCGCACGGGTAAATAGGTCACGCTGGTCGCCCCAGCGATATCCACAAAACGTCCAGTACCGACCCCCTCCTCGACCTGCCACTGCCAGGTCAGTCCTGCACGGCACGCGCTCGAGCCGCAGTCAGGCACGGCCGTCAGTACAGAGCCCACCTGAGGGAAGCCGTTAACCAGCCCGGTAATCGTCACTCCCATCAAGCTCGTGAGGTAATTCACACTGCTAGCCGGCCCCGTGTTGCCGCTCTTGTCGGTAGCCGTGGCAGTAATGGTGCCACTCCCCTGCACCGTCGGGGCTTCCAGGCTGTAGTTGCCATCCACGTCCGCGGTCGTGGTGCTGGTCGTGCCATCCGGCCAGGTAATGGTCACCGTGCTGTCCGGTTCAGCCTTGCCACTGACCTCCGGCTTGTTGTCGCTATTGCGATCCGTCGCAACCAAGGTCGGAGCCCCAGGTGCCGTTGAGTCGGTGTAGTTCACGCTGGTAGCCGGCCCCGTGTTGCCGCGCTTGTCTGTAGCCGTGGCGGTGATGGTGCCACTCCCCTGCGCCGTCGGGGCTTCCAGGCTGTAGTTGCCATCCTCATCTGCAGTCGTGGTGCTGGTCGTGCCATCCGGCCAGGTAATGGTCACCGTGCTGCCCGGTTCAGCCTTGCCACTGACCTCCGGCTTGTTGTCACTATTGCGATCCGTCGCAACCAAGGTCGGAGCGCCAGGTGCCGTTGAGTCGGTGTAGTTCACGCTGGTAGCCGGCCCCGTGTTGCCGTGCTTGTCTGTAGCCGTGGCGGTGATGGTGCCACTACCCTGCGCCGTCGGGGCTTCCAGGCTGTAGTTGCCATCCTCATCTGCAGTTGTGGTGCTGGTCGTGCCATCCGGCCAGGTAATGGTCACCGTACATTCCGGTTCCGCTTTACCAGTGGCCTCTGGCTTGTCGTCACCATTGCTGTCGGTCACTGTCAACGTCGGGGCCCCCGGCACAGTTGCATCATCAATAAACTCAAACTCCATGCTGTCACTCGCCACATGCCCACTCGGGAAGGTGACCTCTACATCCAGGCGATACCGAGTGCCGGGGTTGGGTTGCCCAGGCGCAACCAGCTCACGCCCCGTCAGTACCTGTGCAGGCCCCTGAAATGTCAGGCGATAGCGGTACTGGTAACCATCGCGGTCCGCTTCTACATCCCCCTCAATACTCTCAATCGGGATCCCATTTCGCGCTTTGGCAGGCTTCTGACGGGGGTCAACCACCCCCCAGTCAACGTGGTAGTGAGCACCGGGGCGAAGTTGAACAAAGTGTTCTGCCAACTGAATAGCGGGTTGCAGCCCAGAGTCTTCCGAGACGACAACAACCCCTTCCGCGATGGCTTCATGGCCATCAATGTCGGTGACGATGGCAACGATCGGATATTGATTGGATTGGCCAATGCGATAGATGGGCAAGACCGGAAGTGTAAGGGAACGTTTGTCCTGCCCAACCGTATCGGCAGGGCCAAGTCCACTGAGCCCCAGGATCTCGCCAAACCACTGGATGGAGGCTATCTGGCGGGAATGCTGAATGTTGAGCGTCAAGGTCAGGGCTTGCCCCTCTCCCGCAGAATACTGGTCGTTGAGAGAGGCCTTGAGGAGTACCTTGTCGCGATACTCGAGCACCATGTCATTGTTACGCTCAACCAGATCGTGGCGCATACCTGCCAGCGACTTGTCGACACGGGACGGATTCAGCATGTCCGAGAGCGTAGCCCCCAGCTTCCACTCCAGCCCCAGCGTAAAACGGGTGTCATGTTGCCTGCCGCTCGCTTCAACTTGCTCGACATCCATCTTGAGTAACGGGAAGGGGTTATAGTGCAGACCGGCAGTGATGGCATGCGGATCGCGCTCAAGCTGATCTGCGCCCAGCAAGTCAACCCGCTCCCCCAAATACTGCTCGGCAGTGAGCGATGCGCTCCATTGCGGATAGGCCGGCAGATAGGCCTCAAGACGCACATCCATACCGCGTGCTGCGCGCTCTTCCATACCCTCAAACCGTGGGGAGTCACGCCAACTGCTCAGTGGTGTATAAAAGTTGGCACCCAACTTGAGATAGTCACGCCACGCCTCAGCCCCGACTCCCGCACGCCAGTGCCGGTTGGTCAGGTCATAATCAGCAAACAGGTTGTAGCCCAGCATCCAGCGGTCTAGGAAATGACGCTGGCCCACCCCCAGGTTGGCAATGGTGCGCGCCTGCCCATTTCGGCGTAGACCAAACTGGGTAAACAGCAGGGTCTGCTGCTCTTCCGCAAGCGGCAACAAGAGATCCGCCTCGGCAGTGACCATATTGAAATCGTCATCCAGTGTCACCCGGGTTCTGGCTGTGCCCATCGTCCCCAGCAAGGATGCTGCATAGGCATTGGCCTCCTCTTCAAAATGGGTGACCAGTTGCTGACGCCAATACTGCTTCTCTTGTTCTGACCCATGATGCGGTGCAGTCGCATCCTGTGTAACGCTCTGCGCGGAAGGTGGTAGATGCCGCAGACTTCGTTTAAACCCCTTAACCAATTCACTGTGGTTTTCCTGATCTGCCGGCATCTCTGACTCGGCAGGTGAAAACAGCTGCCCCAAGCGGGCAGCCTGCTCGGCAACCTTCTGCTCGACATCCACAGGGGTTGGCGTAGGCGCCGTCAAATGCAGTGGATTGGCGCCTGACAGCGCAGGTAAAACGGACGCACGCGGTAAATTGATAGTGTCACCTACCGGCAAATGAGGGGCGTTTAGCGCCAGGTTGCCATTTAATGCCAACAGTTGGTGAGGTGTTGTGCCAAACTGGCGTGAGACAGAACCAAGCGTATCTCCCTTTGCGATCTGATAGCGGATAAGTTCAGGTTGCTTGGCTGCGGGCATGGAGAGTTGCCCAGCCGCATAAGCCACAGGAAATAATGCCTGCTGTCCTAAAAAGAGATAAGTCCAGACGCTTTGATGGACTTTACTTGGTGTGAAACTCATAAATAGACCCTTGAGTATATCTTTAGCGGCAGGACTATATATGAGGGGCTGCATTTGAGATCTATATATTAAATTTTAAAGTCACAATAAATAAATAATAAATGTAATTAATTTAAATAACCCACCTTGGTATCAGCTTGATACATATAGCATTTCTCTTTATATCAGCCATAAACACAAACAAAACAGACCTTATTGAGCCCCATTGCATCAGGCATGCTCATTTAACTGGAATTCAGAAAACGTGACAAGCATCACAATTAAATCTATTTATAATACAGCTTGAGTTCAGGTTTGCTGCGATGTCAGTCCATGAGCACCCCTGTTCCCCTAATACATTTTAAAGTTCAAAAAACATCCACCAACAAAGAATCTTAATTTTTATCAGCATCCTACTTCACCTTGGTATATTTCTGTGTCACCACCGCTCGAACATTGATCCACTCTGGCAAACGTTTCCGATTAAACAGTACATCAGCTGTGATTTACTCGCGGAACAGAAACTTCATAAGCAAAGCACGAATAATTTGCGTGCCTCCTATGAAAAGAGAGTGCATCGCCATAAATAGAAAAGAGGTCGACACCTCTTCATATTAAAATAATAAATTAATGTTATGCCAATTGGTTATTTTCTTTATTCATTTACGACATCAGTGCTAAAAAAAACAGTACCACTCCTCCATAAAATTCAATTAAGGCTAAAAAAAAGCCATTTTTGTGAGTCAGGTAGCGCTATTGATTTTTTTTAGTCACACCAGTGGAATCGTTTACACTACTGTTGCGCCAACCACATTAATTAATCGGCATTTTATTGTTCTGTCTGCCGTCAGCATTAATTACTCCCCTCTTTCAGAGACCAAAGGTAGAGAAATGGAAAAGATCTGCAAGATAAGTGGTCGACGCACGGAAATGCTCGTTAACCTGACGCAAGGAGCTGAAATTATCTATTGGGGCAACAAGTTAACATTGACGCCCCCGGAGCGCTGCCTATCCCTTGATCGGCCAGTGCCTTTTGGCCGACTGGATTGCGATGTCCCGTTAACTTTGTTTCCGGACTCCGGTTCGGGCGTCTTTAGCTCCCCTGCATTGGAAGGGCATAGAAATGGTCAGGATTGGTCTCCGGTCTTCACTATTCAGTCTGTCGAGCACGACGAACATTCCCTACGCCTTGTCAGTCATGATCCTGTCGCTCGCCTGTGTCTCTTGACTGAACTCACCATAGATCCTCTTTCTGACATTGTCGCCGTGCGCCATACCCTGAACAATGAAAGCGAGGAGCCCTTCACGGTAAACAGGCTCGCGACAACATTGCCATTACCCATGCGCGCCATTGAGTGTTTGTCATTCTACGGGCGTTGGGTTAATGAGTTCCAACAGCATCGACATATCCTGATGCACGGTGGATTCCAGCAAGAGAACCGCCGTGGTCGTACGTCTCACGAACACTACCCGGCGCTCATCATCGGCACCAAAGGATTTGATGAACAGCACGGAGAAGTATGGGGAGCTCATCTGGCCTGGAGCGGTAATCATCGAATGCGAGTTGATGTAAAGGCTGATGGTCGTCGTTTCTTGCAGGCCGAAGCACTCTACTACCCGGGGGAAATTTGCCTGCAAAAAGATGAACGCATCACGACCCCCTGGCTCTATACAACCTATTGTGCTGATGGCCTGAATGGCATGAGCCATCAATTTCACCAGTTTGTGCGTGAGCACATCCTGACCTTTCCGCAGCGACGCAACTATCAGACATGCCGACCGGTACATCTCAACACATGGGAAGGTATCTACTTTGAGCATGATCCAGACTACATCATGTGTATGGCCACTGAGGCAGCCAAGATGGGTGTGGAGCGCTTCATCATTGATGATGGCTGGTTCAAGGGCCGCTGCAATGATAGGGCGGCACTGGGTGACTGGTACCTGGATAAGCAGAAATATCCTGATGGTTTGCAGCCGGTTATCGAACATGTCAAAGCCATGGGCATGGAATTTGGCATCTGGGTTGAACCAGAAATGATCAGCAAAGATTCTGATCTATATCGCCAACACCCCGACTGGCTGATGGAACTCGATGGCTATGAACAACCAACAGGTCGCAACCAATATCTGATCGACCTGCAGAATCCTGATGCCTTTGCCTACTTGTTGGAACGTCTTGATGACCTGCTGAGCCGCTATGATATTGCCTATCTCAAGTGGGACATGAACCGTGAAACGGTCCAGCCTGCTCACCACGGACAAGCTTGCCAAACACGCCAGGTACAAAATGTCTATCGACTGATGGACGAGCTTAAAACAAGGCATCCACATATCGAGATTGAATCATGTGCTGCCGGTGGTGGCCGTATCGATTATGAGATCCTAAAGCGAGTGCAACGTTTCTGGCCATCTGATAACAATGACGCACTCAAACGTCAGGAGATCCAGAGCGGGTTTAGCTATTTTTTCCCGCCTGAAGTGATGGGCTCTCATATTGGCGCTCGACATTGCCATGCCACTCGCAGAGTATCCGACATCGACTTCCGCGGGATCACAGCCTTGTTTGGACATATGGGAATAGAGCTCGATCCGATCAAAGAGTCGGACGAAGAGAAAGCTGGCTTTGCAAAATACATCGCATTGCATAAGCAGTATAGAAACCTGCTTCATAGCGGAATCACCTACCGTATTGAAAGCGACGATCAACAAGCTCAAAAAATCCATGCCGTCATAACTCCTGATGCCAAGCATGCATTAGTGATGGTTGCACAGCTAGATATGCCTACATATGCCCACAGCGGCACTTTACGGATACCGGGATTAATCGCGCAAACACAATATCGCGTCAACGTCATCGCGCATCCGAATAACTTTCATAATGGCCTGGTTAACAAGCAACCCGTCTGGAGCCTTGCTGGCATCGTATCAAGCGGCGAATGGCTGCGCCAAGTAGGTCTGGCAATGCCAATTCTTGATCCAACTACGGCCATCTTGATCGATATATCAGCGTTATAAATTGACAGTTTAATTATCTCGATTCACAAATAATCAGAGCGAAACGGCCCTTGAATTATGGCCGTCCTCGATGTCATCGACATGATTAAAAACCGGCCAAGATAACCCTTTGGGTTTTCATTATATTTAGACTAAACCTTCATTATTTCACGTTATTTTATTAATCAAGAAAAATCACACATGACACTCACAATAAGGATGAAACTTTATGAGTATAAGCAATGTCGCCAAACTTTCCTATGGTATAGGAGCCCTTGGTAAAGATTTGGCATGTTCGATAATTTACATTTATTTAATGTATTACTATACCGATGTCGTTGGCCTTGAAGCTGCATTCGTAGGCACTTTATTTTTAGTCGCCAGAATTTGGGATACGTTCAACGACCCCATCATGGGTATGATTGTTGATAATACTCGCAGCCGCTATGGTAAGTTCAGACCATGGATCGTTATTGGTACCCTGATAAATTCAGTCGTGATGGTAGCTGTTTTCTTCACCCATGAGTTTGAAGGAGCCGCACTATACATTTATACAGCTATCAGTTATATCCTCTGGGGAATGACATATACAATCATGGATATTCCCTACTGGTCGTTCATTCCCGCGCTAACCAGCAATAAGAAAGAGCGAGAGCAGATTGTGGTGATCCCTCGCCTGTTTGCAAGCTTTGCCTGGTTTGTTATGGGAGCCTTTGGCATGAAAGCTATCGATATTTTTGGTGATGGCGATAGTGGTGCCGGCTTCGCCAAGGTATCGATGATTATTGCGCTAATATTCATTTTGAGTGCTTTGCTGACCGTATGGAAAGTAAAAGAAGATAACGCTATTGCGACCAAGGTGTCTGAGAAGATCAACTTTAAAGATGTAAAAGCGATTATCTTCCAAAATGATCAACTAAAGGCTTTGATAGGTATTGTGTTGTGCTTTAACTTGGCAATGCAGTTAGCCGGTAGTTTTGCTATCTACTACTTCACTTATGCGATGGGCGATAAAGATATGTTCGCCGTCTTCATGGGATTTGCGGGCTCTGCCGAGATCATCGGACTGGTGTTATTCCCACTGATCGTCAGCAAACTATCTCGCCCCATGATTTGGCGCCTTGCTTGTGTTTTCCCACTGATGAGTTATGTCATCTTGCTGCTTACCGGTCATTTTATGCCAGAGAATACACTACTGATCGGAATGGCAGGAGCCGCAATGAAGTTGGGCTCAGGCTTTGCCTTGGCGATGTCAACTCTTATGCTGGCAGATGTGGTTGATTACGGTGAATACAAGATGGGCATGCGCAGTGAAAGTGTCGTCTTCTCGGTGCAAACCATGCTGGTGAAAGCTGCCAGTGCATTTGCCGGCTTCCTGACTGGTATTGGGCTAACAATAGTTGGCTATGTCCCAAATACTTTGCAAAGCGAAGGCACTGTGCTGGGAATGCAGGTCTTGATGTTAGGCATTCCGAGTCTGCTAATTTGTCTGAGCTATCTGATTTATAAATCAAGTTATAAGCTCAATGGTAAATTTCACGATGAGATACTGGCCGCACTGGGTCGAGTTTGAATATAGAGAAAAACAACTTGCAAGAAATAAGTGAGTTCGTCATTTAGGTTCTCACTGATAGTCGCATCATTTTCACATTAATAGCTCTAGGTTACCTGGTGAAATAGGTCGTGCCTTTTATTATCTTAACGATGCAAAGAAAACCCATTTAATATTGACAAGTAAGGAAAATACATGAAACTAAAAAAATCAAACTGCTTCAGTCTGCTTTTATTAGCGATGCAGCCTTTGTCTTCTCAGGCTGCATTTGAAAATTTCACAACTATGGGATATGCCAAGTGGGGCAATATAAACACGAATAACGATGAACGTAATGGGGGTAAAGGAGAACTGGATGCTGTACTACGAGCCCAGGAGGGGTATGGCAACTATCGTCTTGGTAATGAGATGAACTGGTGGGAGTTGGGTTTCAAGGCTGACTTGTGGCGGCAAGAGGAGGCTTACTTCGATTTCACATATTATATTGGCAGTGGCGACAAGTGGAGCGATGTCGGTACATTACAGGTCTGGTCTTCTGCTCATAATATATTGCCAAGTTTGCCTGGCGCGGTAGTCTGGGCCGGGGAGCGATTCTATCAGCGCCATGAAGTTCACATGATCGATGTCAAGTATTGGGATGTCTCTAACAAGGGCTTTGGTATTGAAAATATTGACGTTAGCGGCACCAAGCTTCATCTCGCCTATTTCACCCCGGAGAGCAGTTATAATGCCCTTGGTGAAAATGGGGCCTACCATGACGAGATCCCTTCGTTACACCACTTTGATGTTCGACTATCCGATATAAATATAAGCAGTGGTGCTCATATAACGCTCGGTTTGAACTATGTATTCGCCCAGAATGATCATTTCGAACAGTTTGATAACAAAGGTTATCCAAATCAGGAGATCACGGATAGCGGTGCAATGCTGAGCATGCTATACCAGCAGAAGTGGGCTCTAGGTAGTAATACGCTCGCTATGCAGTATGGTATCGATGGATTGGCTGGCGGTTTGATGAGTGCCGAGGGAGCCTCAGCAGTAAAATATGCGATTGGAGTCGACCATGATGGCAGTAGTTTCCGCGTTATAAACCATGGCGATCTCTTTTTTAATGACAAGTGGAGTGCTCTTTATTCAATAGCTTATCAAAGCCTGGAGCTTGATAATGAGTACGGCAGTGACTGGTTCAGTGCTGGTATGCGTCCGCAATATAGTTGGAATGACTTTACAGCAACGGCTCTTGAAATTGGTTACGAGCGCGTCAAGGCTCAAAATGGTTCAGGTGTGAACAACTTCTCCAAGGTAACGTTGGCACAAATGTTCCAAGCTGGCCGCTCTGTCTGGGCTCGACCAACCCTGCGTTTATTTGCCACCTACGCCGAACTGGATAATGAGTGGAGTCGTCAAGGCGATGTGTATGGCAAACCTGTTAAGTTGACTGGCGATAAAGCCGGTAGTCAAAACGAAGCGACTTTCGGCTTTAATATCGAAGTATGGTGGTAAATATATTGACTGGAAAATGTCGCTATACTAAATATCAGTATTAAGTTATCTATGCACAATGCCAGTCAGTTATATATGACTGGCATTGTTATTAGTTGGTTGTATATGACACGACATATACCTGAGTCGTGTTTACAATGACTCATTACAAAAACTCTATGCCTCTAGGCCATATACTCATATTGATGTTATTGATAGTCATGGTTGCACGATAGTGACAGTTCTATATAAATATCTTTAATAAAAAGCATGATAAATATTTCTCTGTGATGAAGCCAGCAATATTTTTTGGTAACCTCCGATAAAAATATAGCAAAACCGTTCTGATGAGGTTAAGTAATCAACACTTCCCTAAGGGAAACATCATGACTCACTTTTTACAAACTTGATTTTTATGAGGTAGCTTCTACACCAGAAAATAACGAGTTTGTTATCTCCATCAGATGAGATATCCAGCTTGGTGAACTCGAATCTTCTCCATGAATCTAACCTGGTGTAGAAAGTATGTTTATAACACGCCATAAAATAGAAGCGCCGGATGATACCCGGCGCTTCATCATGATGGTCTGGCAGGCTTCACTTAATAAAGGGTGCAGCCCCAACGGTAACGACTCTCGAGCAGTTGATACTCGGGACGCACGCTCTGGCTCCAGGAGTCATCCCCACCCACCCCCATGTGGGCGCCATCGAGGCAGACCCACAGCCCCTCTTCGACCACCAGATCGCTCTGGTGACGAGCAGCGGCCAGCTGTTGCTGACTGAAGCGGCTGGCACTGAAATGGAAGCAGCCGTTTACTGTCGTGCTACCCAACTGCAACTGGCGGGTATCGCAGCGCAAGCCGTTGTCGCTCGGGAAGATGTAAGGGGTGTGCATCGCCTCCAGCGGCAGGCTCCAGCGCCCCAGATCGGCGCCCAGCAGGCGATCCGGATAGTTCTCGTGCGGCCCACGCCCCAGCCATTCAGCTCGCGCCGGGACCTCGGCCAGATGGAGCAACAGACCGATCCGCGGCAGCGAAGGCAGCGCTTGCGCCAGCTCGGTTTCTATCTCCAGGCTCATGGCGCCATCGTCGGTAAAGCGGTGATGCCAGTGACTCACCAGCAGCAGCTCATCGTGGTGAAAGTAGCCATGACTGACCCGGATATCCGCTCCGGCGACCGCGATCCCCAGACAGCGGTGCTGCCACTGACCGAGGCCACAGCCCTGCCAGCGAGCAATCCAGGAGTTGGGGTCGGCGTGATCCGCTTCGCTGGTGCCGATGTCGTTGTCGAGCGGCGCGCGGTAAAAGTGATCCATGATCGGCGCCAGCAGCTGCGCCTGCCCCGATTTTTGCCAACTGGTGATGCGACCGCTCTGCTTGTCGAGCCGCCACTGACTGTTTGCGGTGGTGACCAACCAGCCATCCGGCTGCTCGCTCAGGGTGGCGGCAGCGGCGGGAGCAGGCAGAGCAAGGGGGGTCGGCAGGGTGAACTGCTGACGGGCGACCTTGTGATCCGCCTGCGACCAGGGGGTAGCCTGCGGCTGAACGATGGCCAGATCGAGCCAGGCCAGTGAGCCTGCCGCAAAGGCGGGCAGTGTCTCGCTCAGGGTCAACTCGACCACCCCCTGTGGCGCCAGATCAAGGGAGAACTCCCCCTGCTGCTGCACATGGCCGTTCTCACACAACAGCCAGCAAAGCCGCTCGTTGTCGGTTTCCCGAAACAGGTATTCGCTCTCGATCCGCACCCGCAGCGGGGTGTGCTCGAGCAGGGCAAAGCGGAACGGCTGTTGGGCGCGCTTAGCCTCGCACAGGGCGGGATGGGGGGTGCGATCCGGGAACAGCAGACCGTTGCAGCAGAACTGGCGATCGTTTTGCACATCACCAAAATCGCCGCCATAGCCCCAGTAGTGGCGACCATCGGCGGTGTATTTGTCGAGCCCCTGATCGACCCAATCCCAGACAAACCCGCCTTGCAGACGTGGATGATCGCGAAACTCCTGCCAATAGTGGGCATAACCCCCCAGACTGTTGCCCATGGCGTGGGCATATTCGCAGAGGATCAACGGCCGGTGCTCGCCGGGCAGGCCGATCCACTTGGCCAGCGCCCACTTTGGCACCTCCGGGAAGGGTTGATCCTGATGGGTTCTGGCATACATGGGGCAGATGATGTCGGTGGCCGGGGTATCGGCCCCGCCCCCCTCGTACTGCACCGGACGGCTCGGGTCGCTGCGCTTGATCCAGCCATACATGGCATCGTGGGCCGGGCCGTACCCCGACTCATTGCCCAGCGACCAGATGATGATGGAGGGGTGGTTGAAATCCCGTGCCACCATGCGGGTCGCCCGCTCCAGAAAGGCGTTGCTCCAGGCAGGATCCCGCGCCAGCCGCCCCATGGGGGTCATGCCGTGAGTCTCCAGATTCGCCTCGTCCACCACATAGAGACCGAGCCGATCGCAGAGGCGATAGAAGTCGGGGTGGTTGGGATAGTGGGAGCAGCGCACCGCATTGAAGTTGTGCCGCTTCATCAGCAGCAGATCCCGCTCCATGGTGGCACGATCGATGGCATAACCCCTGGCGGGGTGGTGTTCATGGCGGTTGGCACCACGGATCAGCAGCGGCTGACCGTTGACCCGCAGCAGGCCGCCACGGATCTCCACCACCCTAAAGCCCACATCGCACGCCTCGCTCTCGATGGCCTGACCCTGTTCGTCCAGCAGGGTCAGGGTCAGGCGATAGAGATGGGGCGTCTCGGCGCTCCACTTGCGCGGCGCAGCCACGTCGAGCCAGCACTCGGCGCGATCGTCATACGCCCCTTTTTCATCAATGGCTTGGGTGCCGATCGGCTGGCGCAGGGTCGCGACCCGCTCGCCACCGTCATAGAGATTGGCCTCTACCGACAGCCCAGCCCCATTGGCGACTTGCAGGGCAATCTTGAGACGGCCATCCCGATAGCAGGCATCCAGCTCGGGGGTCACCCGCATATCCATCAGATGGCGGGACGGTTTGTGCAACAGGCTGACGGAGCGGAAGATCCCCGACAGCCACCACATATCCTGATCTTCCAGATAGGAGCCGTCGGACCAGCGCAGCACCAGCACCGCCAGCCGGTTGCGACCGCTCTGCAGATATGGGGTCAGATCGAATTCGGCGGGCAGCCGGCTGTCCTGGGAGTAACCGACCCAGCGGCCGTTGCAGAAGAGGTGGAAGGCGCTGCTCACCCCGTCGAAGATGATCCGGCTCTGACCGCTTGCCAGCCAGCCGGCGGGCAGATCGAACTCGCGGGAGTAGCAACCGGTAGGGTTCTCTGCTGGCACCCGGGGCGGATCGCAAGGAAAGGGGTACTTGATATTGGTGTAGATGGGGCCATCGGTGGGCGGCCGCGCAGCCGGATAGGCGGCATCCAGCTGCCAGTTGCCCGGCACCGTGATGGGGCAGGCATCCGTCAGATCCTGCGCCAGCCAGCTCTCGGGCACCAATTCGGGAGCGGCAAAGAAGGAGAAGCGCCACTCGCCATCGAGCAAGAGATGGGAGGAAGAGGCCAGATCCCCCTTGGCATCCGCTTCGCTGCGCCAGCTGAACATGGGGGTATGGGTGGGTAAACGATTAACACTGGTCACAGCCTGTGTTTGCCAATCGGCACGACAAATGATTTGGTGTAACGCCATACTGTTATTCATCTTTTATAACCTTTTTCAAATCTCTGATTACAAAATGGTCGGTTAGTAACTAGCGGCTTTTTTTGAAACCATCGTTCTACCCTTTAACAGCCCAAGTGGTCCCATTCCCGAGAGGGTAAAGACAGAAATAAAGGTGAAAGTTGCGGCAATAATGCCCAATACCAAGTAGGTTTCACGAAAGCCCATCACCTCATACATAGATCCAGCCCACACAGACATAAACATGGTTGCTAGCTGCTTGAAGAACTGATAGCCAATCAACCAGATAGTCGCACTAAAGCGAACATCAAATTCACTAGTGATGTACTTGAATGTACCGACCAACAGGAATGGAACTTCCAACATATGTAGAGTTTTCAGCAAAATGACATGGCTAACTGTCTCGGCGAATGAGGAGCCGATGATTCGAATAGACATGATGGTCCCAGCGATTAGCAGGGCATTTTTTCCGCCAATTCGATTCACAATCAGTGGGGCAAAAAACATGATGCTGGCGTTCAGTAACTCCCCCATCGTAGTGACATAACCAAAGTAACGAGTACCTTCTTCTTTTGTATCAAAGAATGCGGTAAAAAAATTCGCGAATTGCTGATCAAATACGTCATAGGTACATGCCACCCCGACGACATAGAGGGTGAAGAACCAGAATTTTGGTTGTTTTAACAATCCCATTGCCAGTTTTACGCTAAACCCTTTCTGATTGGCGCCAATACTATCTAGCACTTCACTGGTGCTACCACGACCAGGGTTGATAAAATAGAATAAAACCGCCATTACAACAGCAAAAGCAGACCCCATCCAGAACACGAACTCATTGTTGATGGTAAACATGATCCCTACAATAGAGGCACAAAGGGCCCAGCCTATTGCGCCAAACATCCTTGCTCGGCCAAACTCGAACTGACTGGAGCGACTCACCTTCTCAACATAAGCCTCTATGGCAGGAGCCCCGCCTGCAAATACAAAACCGATGTACATGCCCCCTACGATAGAACCGAGATAGATGTTCAATTTCAGCAATGGTGCCAATACATAAAGAAAGAAGGGCGCGAAGAATACCAGTAATCCAATGATGATCCAGAGCAAATTCTTTTTCAGCCCTAACTTGTCAGAAATCAGCCCAAATACTGGCTGAAATAGAAGTGCAAATAAAGAAATAGTGCCGAAGACAATTCCAGTTTCAGCCTTGCTGATACCATTGACATCATGCAGCCAAATCGGGAAAAATGGAAAATAAGCTCCCATTACAAAAAAGTAAAGAAAAAATATGGCACCGAACATTACCATATTTCTATTCAATCCAAACAATCTTTCTATACTCATCAAATATCCATCCATTGTCCATAATAAACCATTGACTTGAGAGAATGTCCTCAGACTGCCCTCGCCTCATGACAAGATTACGAACTAATTACGATGCATATTGTGACGTAACACACACCAATGTAAACGATTACACCGGCACCATATGGAAGTATATAAAAAAGAGACCCCACTAGCACAATCAAATAATAAATTTCTGATTATAAAAATAATAAAATATGGAAAATTAAAGCAACTTCATTAATAGAATCGAAATTATGTAGATGGAGGTTATAGAGATAGCGACCTGATCTCATCAGGTCATTAAGCAGACCATGGTGATAACTGCTCCCCCTACGATGGTGGCCAAGATGATTAGACCACTACAAACTCGTTGGTGATGGGGGGACAGGGACGCTCCCATGATGCAGACTTGATAGAGGGTAGTGGTGATCAGATCACCGAGTCCTCAGTTAGTTTCATTCAAGCTGCATCAATTTGGGCAACAATGCTCCCTTTCAACATATAACTGGGACAGTGCCTTCAGTTACCCGCGCGCGCCGCCAGTACCCGCTCCACCGTATCGACGATGGCCTGAGTCTGGGGATCGATCTCGATATTAGTCTGCCAGCCAGCCTTGACCCAACCCAGGTTGGTGCGGGCCAGGGTCTCGGGGATCAAGTGAACGCAAAACTCCCGCTCCCGCTCGCGCACCTCACCTATGGTCAGGCTGATGCCGTCGATGCCGATGTATCCCTTGGTCAGCACATATTTCATCAGCTCGGGAGCAAGGCGATACCACACCTGACGGTTGTTGGGTGTGTCGATCACCGAGGTAACCTCTGCCATGCCAATGATGTGGCCAGACATGGCATGACCGCCGATCTCGTCACCAAAGCGGGCGGCCCGCTCCACATTGACCTTGTCCCCCACCTGCAACAAGCCGAGATTGGTGAGACGCAGGGTCTCCTGCATCAGATCAAAGCTGACCAGCTCACCCTCGACCCGGGTGACGGTCAAACAGCAGCCGTTGTGGGCGACCGAAGCGCCAAGGACCAGCCCTTCCCCCCACGCCGGGCTTGGCATGCGGATAACATGGGTACGGAAGTTGGGTTGCTCCTCGATGGCCACCAGTTCGGCGGTCCCCTGCACTATGCCAGTGAACATCTCTCGTCTCCTGCTACGGCAAAAAGGGCAGGTTAACCTCGGGCAGAAGGTGAGACAAGGGTACAGGCTGACAAGCTTGCGCCCGATCGCTATAGTGACGCCGTTCACATCCGGGTAAACAAGGAAAAAAGAAATGCAGGTATATCAATGTTGTGAAGCGATCCGTATCGCCTATAACCAGATTGGCTCCGGCGAGCAGGGCTATGTGCCGAAGGCCATCGCCGCCACTATCCGCGCCCTCAACGCGGTCGCCGCCGATGAGCGGGTACCCGCCGAACTGCGTGAACAGGCCGCCTATGCCGCTGCCAACCTGCTGATCAGCGATCACGAAGACGCCTGATCCTGCCCCTGGGGCGGCAACTATTTCGTCCTGGCTGAATTTCAGGCTAGAATGCCTCCCCCACCCTTTGCACTTTCGTCCGAAAGTGCAAAGGCTCTTCCCGATTTCCGCTCTTTTTTACTCTTATCTGATCCACTCGGAGGTGTCAGTGCAACGTTATTGGTCCGAGGCGAAGCAGCTCGTCCGTCTAGCCAGCCCCATTCTGGTCGCCCAGGTGGCCCAGGTCGCCATGAACTTCGTCGATACCGTGATGGCGGGTCAGGTGAGTGCGGTCGATCTGGCCGCCGTGTCGGTGGCGTCCAGCTTCTGGCTACCGGTGATCCTGCTGGTGCAGGGGATCATCATGGCGCTGACCCCCATCGTCTCCCAGCTCAATGGCGCCCGTAAACGGGAGGCAATTCGCCCGGCCGTCCATCAGGGCTTCTGGCTGGCACTGATCGTCACCCCGCTGGCGATGATTGCGCTCTATTACAGCCCGCTGGCATTGCAGTTCATGGATGTGGAGCCGGTGATGGCGGCCAAGACCACTGGTTATCTGCACGCCATCCTGTGGGGCCTTCCCGCGTTCGTGATGTTCCAGGTGCTGCGCAACTTCAGTGAGGGGCTCTCCCACACCATGCCTACCATGGTGATCGGCTTTGTCGGGCTGGCGGTCAATATTCCCGCCAACTACATCTTCATTCACGGCCACTTCGGCATGCCGAAACTGGGCGGGGTGGGCTGTGGCGTGGCTACTGCCATTGTGCTGTGGGCCATGCTGCTGGCGATGATCCTCTATGTGAAGCTCTCCCGTCACTTCACCGAGATCCGGCTCTTCTCCCAGCTGGCTCGCCCCAACGGCAGCCGGATCTGGCGCTTGTTCCGCTTGGGCTTCCCCATCGCCATGGCGATCTTCTGCGAGGTGACCCTGTTTACCGTGGTGGCCCTGATGCTGGCTCCTTTCGGTGCCGAGACTGTGGCGAGCCACCAGATTGCGCTGAACTTCTCCAGCCTGGTCTTTATGCTACCCCTCTCCATCGGGGTGGGTGTCACCATCCGGGTCGGCCACAGTATCGGTGAAGGGCAACCCCATCACGCTCGGGTGGCAGCTCGCACCGGCTTGATGCTGGGGATGGCCATCGCTGCTGCCACTGCCGCCATGACGGTGCTGCTGCGCGAGCAGATCGCCTCCATCTATACCGATGATCAGCAGGTGATCGTCCTGGCGGCCATCTTGCTGTTCTTCGCCGCCATCTATCAAATCTCGGACTCTGTGCAGGTGGTCGCGGCCGCCGCACTGCGCGGTTACAAGGATACCCAGGCGATCTTCTACGTCACCATCGTCGCTTACTGGGGACTGGGGCTGCCCACCGGCATGATCCTGGGTCTGACCGACTGGCTGGTGCCGCGGATGGGGCCGCAGGGATTCTGGATCGGCTTTATTGTCGGCCTCACCAGTGCAGCCCTGATGCTGGGGGCGAGATTGCGCTACATCTATGGCCGTTTTGCCACTCCGGAAGCCTGCACTACCCTGTCGCGATCTCAGTAACAGGGCTTGGCAAGCGACAACTCGCCTGCAAAATCAACAGGCTGCGCAAGAACTGGGCAAACAGTCTCCTTTGTGCATATGGCCTGTTGACAGCCTTGGGGGGCATGGGTAGTATGCCGACCACGTCAGCAGCGCTGGCGTAGTGAAGTAAGAGAAAGTGGGTTTATAGCTCAGTTGGTTAGAGCACTACCTTGACATGGTAGGGGTCGTTGGTTCAAATCCAATTAAACCCACCACTTTTCTGTGATGCGTCCTTAGCTCAGCTGGTTAGAGCACCACCTTGACATGGTGGGGGTCGGTGGTTCGAATCCACTAGGACGCACCATTACAGAACACTGATTATGCGTCCTTAGCTCAGCTGGTTAGAGCATCACCTTGACATGGTGGGGGTCGGTGGTTCGAATCCACTAGGACGCACC